>JAPLIF010000057.1 GCA_026389255.1 Cyanobacteriota bacterium | reverse complement strand
CTATCAAAGGGAACCCACTTGGTAAAGTAGGTGTTATGGATTTCCCGCTGGGAGCGGGATTTTTCCTGGCAGGGGATGCAGGCTGTGATCTTGAAGAGACGCATGGAGATGATTCTCGTCGTTAGACGGGCCGCTGAAGCTCAGAAGAGGGAAAAATCAGTTTCCTAAGCCGGAACTGATGTAGTCGAAATAAACGCCCATTTCACGACCAGCATCTGGTCCGACAAGGGCGGCCGTAGCCTCCTTCATTGCCTGAATCGATTGCACTGTGGCACCGATGGGCACACCAAGGGAGTTGTAGGTCTCCTTGAGGCCATTCAGGACGCGCTCATCAAGGATCGACGTGTCACCAGCCAACATGGCATAGGTGGCATAACGCAGATCATAGTCGAGGTCCCGGATGCAGGCCGCATAGCGACGGCAGGTGTACATGTTGCCACCTGGACGGGTGATGTCCGAATACAGCAGGGACTTGGCAACGGCCTCTTTGATGATTGCCGAGGCGTTCGCGCTGATTGTGGCAGCCGCCCGGACCCGTATTTCGCCACTGGCGAAATACTGTTCCAGGCGTCCCATCGAGGAACCGTCGAGGTAGAGGCCCTGGACGTCTGACTGATTGATGACGTTGGTGATGGCGTCTTGCATTGATCCGTAGGGTGGCGATGAAGGGGTGGGACTGGGCCTCAGGCGAGCGCGCCTACCATGTAGTCGAAGAAGAAACCTGCTTCTTCGGCATCGGATCCAGTGAGGATGCTGGTGGCCACGGCCTTCATTTCACGTACGGCTTCTGCCATCGCTTCAAGGGGGGTGCCCAAGGAGCGATACATTTCGCGGGCGCCAATGATGCCGATTTCTTCGATCGGAGTCACGTCACCGGCAACGACGCCGTATGTAACAAGACGCAGATAATAATCCATGTCCCTCAGGCAAGAGGCGGTCATCTCTTCCCCGTAGGCGTTGCCGCCAGGGGAGATGACGTCGGGACGCTTCTGGAAAAGCTGGCCTGCGGCCTGCTTGACGATGCGTTCACGGCTTTCGCTCAAGACCTGGGCGACACGCAGTCGACGTTGTCCGCCAGCCACGAATGACTTGACCTGGTCGAGTTCGCCAGGACTGAGGTAGCGGGCTTCGGCGTCCGCGTTGATGATCGAGTTGGAGACGATGCTCATGCAGTTCTGCCTCGAAACAAGCGGTCACCGTTAAGGAGACCGGTATCCGGTGGGTAAGGGTGCAGACGGATTTCCGACTGCCGAATCATTCTGCGTTAGGAGCGCCCGCTGACCGGCGCTCCGGTAACAGTTCTTCACGGCCACTTTTTTCACGAGAACCCCTGGGGCGCAATGCTTTTGCCATGATTTTGTCTCATTGTCCCCCGGCGTCAATCGTGGGTCGGTGATGGCTGGTTTGCCGGGACCACTTAGCACCAAGTGTTTTTTGTACCGTCTGTCCGTAGAACAGTAAAAAGCCCCTACTTGAAAAAGCAGGGGATTGTAGATTGGGGAAAAATTAAAAAGTAAGTTAATCAGCTGAATAGGTTTATTTTATATGGCTGATTTTGGATTTGGGTTGAGACCAGCGTTACCTCCATAAAGTGCTGCTGTTTTATTAACAGTTGCCAAGGGGATGCCATCGCTTGTTTCGAGTCCGCGCCAGTAAGGAACCGTATCTCGGGCAAAGGCAGTGGCATAGCCAGGGCTGTCAAGGATTTCAGCGATTGCTGCAGGCAGTCCGGAGCGTACGCGTGTCGCTAAAAATCGACTGGCTTCGTTGGGCTGGGGAGCCCGACCCAACAGGGCCAGATAGGCACCTGAGGCGGCACGCAGGGGGGCAAGCCGGTTGAGGCGATTCAGGAAAAGGTCGGTGCTGGCCACAAGGGATACGAAACCGGCCACGTCAATTTGGCCATCGTTTAGTTGGGATTCAGCATCACTCAATCGTTCTGCTGCATAGACATCGCGATTGAGAAGTTGGCGATAAGTGGCACTAATCACCTCGGCGACCTGATCCCTCCCGGGGGCCGCCAGGAGGCGAACCGGTCGGCTGAGGCTCTGACGCCGGCGGAATCCTTGAGGGGACTCGGGGCGGAATGCCTTGTCCATCGCCGCTCCTGGTGCTTGGGCGATTCCACTGGCCATGCCCTTGCCAACATTCGCTGTCCAGCTGCCCATGGCACGGGCCCCAGCCTGAGCCAAGGTTCGCGATGGGAGGGCGGTGGTGCTAGCTGTGCTGACCCCACTACTCCAGGGCAGGGGAGGGGCCGGTACTGGGGGCGGGACGCCAGGATCGGGTTGGCGCTGGGGGTTGCCTCAGGCTCTCGGGAGCCGAGGAGGGCGGTAGGGGGGGCGCCATCGATTCGCCACCGGAAATCTGGGCACTCCATGGGCCCATTACGGGGGGACGCCGCTGGGCAAGGTTGCGGGGAACCGTGTCAGCGACCGTGCGCAGAGTCGTTGTTTGGGGGACGTCTGGACGGCTTTCGGGAGTTAGATCAACGGATTTGCTCGGGTCGAAGGCGCGGCGCAGGGCTGGGACCTTACGGGCATTGCGATCGGCTGGGGTAAGGAACCTTTCGTACGGAACGGTGTCCTCACCGAAGGATTGGTTGTATTCAGGGCTGTTGATCATGGCATCAACAACACCGTAAAAGCCCTTTCGAGCAGCGGTGTCGAAATAGGCATTGATCTCCCATCGCCCCAATGTGGGCCGCCCTAGCAGGCGCCTGTGCATGATCTCAATCGCTTTGCAGATGTAGAGCCCACTCCAGTAACGACGACGGAAGGCGTTGGAACGGGCCACCTGGCGCACGAAGTCACGCAGGTTGATATCGCCGTTTTCGAGTTTGATTTCCTCGACGGTGTTGCGTTCACCTGCATAGCCGGCATTACCCAAAATTTGGGCATATACCGCTCTGATTACAGCCTGGGTAGAGGCTTCAGTCCCACGAATGCTGGGGCACACGCGCCGGGGACTGGCCTTGCGGAACTGGAGACTGTTCATCTGGCCGGGTTGGCTCAGACCGTTCCCGATCAAAATACGTCGTGTGTCGTAGCTGAACGAGGCTGGTCGGGTGGCCACGGAGGCCGTTCCAGAGGGGAAGATGGCGCCGTAGTTGAGGGCCAATGGATCATTCCCACCGCCATAGGGGTGTTGATCGGGGAAGGGTTGCCGGTAGGAGGCGTAAAGGGTGATGTATTGGGGAGCTCCTTCAAAGGGGGCACTGAAACGGAACAATTTGCGATTGGAACCCCAACCCGCACTCTCCTGGGCTTCTTCTCCAAGATCGCGAAGGAAAGGAACCGTTTCTTCACCAAAACTACGGGCATATTCCATGCTGTTGACCAGCGCATTGACCAGGCCATCAAGACCTTTGGCGCTGACGATCGCGAAATACTGGCGGAATTCTTCGATAGAACTAACGCCCCGACCAAGAAAATGGCGGAAGGCGAGTTCAACGACGCGACTATTTGAAAAGCGTCCGTAAAATTGTTGCCGATATTCCTTGCTACGACCCAAGGCACGGATGAATTCCCGCATGGAGATCTGGCCCTGGCGGAGCTGGGTGGCTTCGACTGGGCAGACCACCTGGGAATAACCCTTGACAATGTCTCGTTCAAAGACCTGTCGATAGGCGGCTCGAACGACCTCGGCTTTTTGCCCCCCCGTCAGGCCAGGCTTCATCACAAAGCGCGGGGCGCCCTGGGCGGACAGGGCGTAGATCGCCGGCAGCTGTAACCCCTGGTTGACGGGGCTGCCGAGGCGTTGTCGGGCCGAGGGGGTTGGAACCTGAAGCTCTTTGAGGAGGACATTGAAACAATCGATGACCAGCTGGCGAGCGGCGGGCTCTCCTTGGAACAGGGAGGCAGCAGCGGCTCGCATCTCCTGCAGAGCCACATTGGTGGCGGCCAGGGAGCAGGCTTTCTCAAGCACATCCTTGAGGCCGCGTGTGTTGACGGCCAGGATGCTGGGATCGCCCGCGACGACCGCATACCCCACGTAACGCAGGAACCAGGCCAGGTCGCGGATGGATTTTTTCATCCGCTCGGTGCCGTAGCGCCCAACGGAAATCGGACTGAAGCCTGCGGGCAGTACGACCCGCACGTCCGCGTCTCCGGACGCGCCTTCAAGGATCCGCCCGATCAGGTTGCCCCCCCGTCCGGCCTTGGCACCGACAAAGGTGCGCACCGATTGCTGGAAGGCCGTTTGGTCAGCCGCCAGGGGTTCGTTGCTTCCTGGGGAGACACCAGCAGAGGGCAGTGGTGAGTCCAGATAGGAAAGGGGGGTCCCTCCAGCAAAGATGCGATTCGCCGCCTTAGCGACGATCTCAGCCGCATTTTCGGAGAGCCTCTGGGCGGCTGCCACCCGGGTCTGTCCGCTCTGGAAGAAGGTGATAAGGGTCTGCAGTTCACTCCCATCGGGGAAGCGATCCTGCTGCTCGGCTTTCCGGACACTCGAGAGCGGCAGAGTGTCGTAGAGCTGAGGGGTGACCCTGGTGCTGCCGCTGCTGGCGGTCACTGTCATGTCACGGGAGTGAGCCGGGCTTCGGAAGGCTACGGCTCCCCCTGAGGGCCTCCGGCCAGTCATGAACAAATGTTTGCAGCTTCGTTGCCTTTGCTGCCATGGATCTCTTGGAGTCCCAGCGTTCGGCCCACCACTCAACCCCCCATTCCCCGCCTAAAACCGCAATGCCCATGGACCAGGACCAGGCCCCTCCAGAGCTTGGGCACGCCGCCCGAGATGCCGCCACGCCGGCCGTCAGCGCCTTCTACGACCGCTTCCCCTATCCAGGGGATCCTCTACAGGACGGACCGCCCCCTGGATACAACTGGCGTTGGTGTGTCGACAGTGTCGTGGCGGCCGTCAGGGGCGGATTGCCCCCTCGCCTTGGGGGACATCCCCGGTCATGGCGCATCTTGGATGCCGGCTG
>JAPLIF010000353.1 GCA_026389255.1 Cyanobacteriota bacterium | reverse complement strand
ATCCGTTCCATATCGTGCGCCTTGATTGTGGCGGTGACATCCTGCGCATTCCCCCTGGCACCTTCCACCGTTCGGTCTCCGATCCCGATGGTTCCCTGGTGTTGAATCAGGCGGTTCGTCAGGCGGGCGTCAGTCTGTTGCGTGAATTTCGCGTGTACAACAGCCACCGCATTCCCCGCCTCTTCGCTGTCACCTCCAAGACCGCCCCCTTGCCGAAGTTGCACGGGGTGAGCTGGTGACTTCCAGTCCCTTAACCCCCGGCCCCTAGGGGCGCAGGACCTATCCCAACCTGAGGTCCACGGTCACCGCATCGGTCCGGCGGCGCCCCCGCCAGGGCGGCCTGCTCCAGGCTTCGGAAGGGGGGCAGGCATCGGCTGATTCAGCAAACGCCAACCCGTCCTCCCGCAGCGTCAATCGTTGTTCGCCTTCGGGCCCACGGACCACCAGGTGGAGGGGCCAGTGGGGCTCTATCGCCGGATGGAGACAGGGATAGAGCCGCTGCTGGCGATAACGTACGGCTAACACCTCAGGGGCCGTCGCCAGCTCCAGGGGACGGCCGTTGAGCAGCAAGCGGTAGTGGTTCCGGAAGGCGGAATTGGCTTCCACCTCAAAGCGGCGCAGGGATCCGTCAATGAAGCGGCTGGTGAAGCCTCCCTCGCGGGGAAAATCACAAATCAGGGGCCAGGGTTCCAGGGCTGGCCGCAGGATCAATTCAGGGCATTCTTGATTCTCTTGGGCCGGTTCTGGGCCCCGCCAATGCAGCAGCGGCGGAAAGCGCCATTGCCAGAGTTCTCGAAAGGGTGCGGCATCCAGTTCGAATCCGTCGTTGGCCAGTTCCGCCAAGATCGTCTCCAGATCAGCCCACAGTTGGCTCGGCAGCAATTGGCGATCATGGAGTGCCTCGCCCCAGTCCTTGAGGGCGGCGGGCCGATGCTGGGGATCCAGCAGGTGGGCGGCCAGGGCGCTCCAGAGCAGGGCAATGGCACTGGTCCAGTTTTGATCCGGCAGGCTTTCCAGGGCCCGGAATTCGATCAGTCCCAGGCAGCCGGCCGGGGTGCCGGGATTCCAGAATTTGTCGAAGCTGATTTCGCTGCGGTGGTTATTGCCGCTGCGGTCGGCATGCAGATGGCGCAGGGTTTCGCCGATCAGGCTCCGGTGATCCCCGCTCGGCTCTAGCGAAGGGGTTCCATCGGCGGCTTCAATGGCTCGATAGGCCAACTCCAGATCGAAAAGCACCCCTGCGGCCTCATCCGGCCGGGGGGCCTGGGAGGCGGGACCCACCCCCGGTCCGCTGAACAGATAGGCCAGGGCGGGGTGGTGCTGCCAATAACGCAGTACCCCCACCAACCAGGCGGGCCGGGAGAAAAACGGATTACTGGCCAGGTTCGGCCCGCCCCAGAGCAGGTGGTTGCCGCCCCCCGTACCCTGCTGCTGCCCTGCGGGCGTCACCTTCCAACTGCGCAGCCCTAGGGAGCCACCGGCCACCTCCAGCCGCCGCAGCCAGGTGTCGTAATCCTTCCAGCCATGGCACACCGGCAGGTTGATCTCCAGAACGCCTGGATCGGCGGTCAGCCCCAGCACCTGCCAGCGATCGTCCAGATCACTGGGCAG
>JAPLIF010000204.1 GCA_026389255.1 Cyanobacteriota bacterium | reverse complement strand
TGGGCCTCGGCCCTGGCCACCGCCAGCTCGAGGAGCTCCCGGTTGCGGATCGGCCCGGCGGCCCGGCCATGGCGCCGCCATTCGGCGGGCATGACCAGCGCCGACCAGCCCAGCTGATGGGCCGCGCGGGCAATGGCGGCATCGGCTCCTCGGGCTCCGCCGTGAAGCAGCAGATGGACCAGCCGGCCGCCGCTGCGGGCCAGCAGCTCAGCGGCCACCCGCTGATGGGGCCAGGCCAGATCACGGCCGCCACCGGCCGCAATCACAAGAGACCGGCAGGGGGCCACTTCGGGCCCGGATAAAGAACAAACAGCCATGGAATCAGTTGCCGTGGGTGACAACTGATCGGGGCATCAAGGCCGCTCAGGCTTACGCGGCGGTGATGGCGAGATCAGGGGATGACGTTGCCGCAGGCGATGGGCTCGGGGCCTTTGGCGCGACCCTTATTCTACCAGTACAAACACTCTAAAGAGGCACCAGACCGTTGCTATCGCTGAGTTTTCAAGAGCCCGCCATACCAACAAGCAGCCGCACGTCCCGCTGAAATCCGATACTCGAGAGGCCGAACATGAAGCTTCGCCCGCGCAGCCGCGCGTGCCAATCTTTGCCATCAGACTCTCCCTGAACAGGCAAGAAAGAGCCAGGCCACCGCAGACGCGGGAAAGCGACCGAGCGGTATGGCCCGATCAAACCATTCCGGCGGCGGCAAAGGGAAGATCCAACACCCGAGCGCAAGGACGCGGCGCAGGCTTCCACCTCTCAGAACGACAGCCATTACGCCCGGACTCAGGGCATCGCCGCGCTCGCGCAGTCCTTGAGCCGGGTGACACCCTGATGTCCCGCCGCCGGATGGATCGCTATCCCTTCTTTGGTTGTACCCGCCGAGGAACCCGCAGCTGGTCGCGAGCCAGTGTCGAGACCTCTCACATCCCAGCTGCATGTGAGAGAAATGATGCGGCTGCATGAGTAGGAGCACTGGCGAACCCGCCCTCCCCTCCATTGGCCTGCGGCTCCGACGCTGTGGCCCGGACAGCGTTCTGGGTCATGAAAGAAGTGAGAGACGCCGGCTCCAGGGCCAGAATCTCTCACCTTTTCTCTCACATGCCCCTTGGCCAATCCCTGAAAAGTCAATCGGGGCGACAGGATTCGAACCTGCGACCTAGTGCTCCCAAAGCACCCGCGCTACCAAGCTGCGCCACGCCCCGACCCATGGAGTGTAGCGGGTGAGGGGGGTGGGATCGAAGTGGTGCTGTTTGAAGTGCTTGCTGCAGCGGTTGGGGAGAACGGTGATCAGCAGGCCACGACGCCAGGGAGAGGGAAGATCAGGCCAGGGAATAGGGGCTGGGCGCTTTGGCGGCTGGATTCGCTTCAGTGAAGGCGACAAGGTGACGACTATGGCTACTAGGTAGGAGATGATTCGACAAGCCTTGGTCGGATCGAACATGACGATGGACAGCCCATCCCCTACCGGAGTCAGCCCCTGCACGATGGAAAGGATGCTGAGATGCAGAACATCCCCTTGCTCTTGTTAAAGAACAAGGGGATGGCGGTGCCCATGACGGCCCTGGGCTGTTCAACCCAGGACAAGTCCTGCGTTGTTCAGAGGTCGTCTTCGACGTTGGCCTTGATGCTGCAGTCGCTGGTGGGGTAGCTGACGCAGAGCAGGGCGAATCCGTCCTTGATCTGGTCATCATCAAGAAAACTTTGATCGGATTGGTCCACCGTGCCTGAAAGGATTTTGCCGGCGCAGGTGCTGCAGGCTCCGGCCCGACAGGAATAGGGCAGGTCGATGCCCTGTTCTTCGGCGGCATCGAGGATGTAAGTCTCGGAATCGCAGGGGAAGGTGGCGCCACCTTCGATCTTGATGGTGTAGGTAGCCATGATCAAGCCATGAGGGCAGCGACAGGCTATGGCCAAAGTCCTGCCTATCCCACAGATGTCACCACAACCCAACCGGCGCCCACAAATCTGGGGACCTTCAGGAGGTCGTCAGGGGGTTTCGGGTTGGTCCCAGAGGCTGGCATGTTCGATGGACACCAGGGCTGGGGCAAACAGAAAGACCGTTTCCCCCAGCCGCTCCGATTGGCCATCGATGGCAAACACCCCACCGGAGACAAAATCAATCACCCTTTGGGCCTCATCCGGATCCATCGATCCCAGGTGCATCACCACGGTCTTGAGTTCCTGCACCGCCTTCAGCGCCAGCGGCGCATCCTCAAAACGGGCGGGGGTCATCACCACCACCTCGGGTAACCGCAAACCGAACGGGGTCTCCATGGACGGGCTGGAAAGGGTCGCTGGAAACGGGCGTCCTGGCGACGTCCGGCGGCGGGGCGCCACCGTAGGCGAAATTTGCCAATCCCCTGCCTGTGGTTGACCCCGTCCCGGCCCCTGGCTCCCCCAGGTCCATCCAGCAGAGCGGTCTAGACCTGCGTCACTGGCCCCACTGGCTGCAGCAGCAGACCATTGCGGAGCTGCAACCGGAGCCTCTGCTGACCCACCTGCGCCAGGCGATCCCCTGGCAGCAACCCACGATCCGGGTCTATGGCCGCCTCCATCCGATTCCGCGCCAGAGTTGCTGGATCGGCGACCAGGGCTGCCAATACCGTTACAGCGGCCTGCTGCAGACCCCCGAACCCTGGAGCGCCCCGCTGCTGGCCCTGCGGCAGCGGCTGGATGGATCCCTGGGCTGTGGCTTCAACAGCCTCTTGCTCAATCGCTACAGGGATGGGCTCGATCGCATGGGCTGGCATGCGGATGATGAACCGGAGCTAGTGGCCGATCACCCCATCGCCTCGATCAGCCTGGGGGTGAGTCGCAGCCTGCGTTTTCGGCCCAAACCAGCCCCGGCAGGCCCCAGCGATGCCCCCCCCTTGGCGCTCGAATTGGCCAACGGCGATCTGTTGGTCATGGAGGCCCCCACCCAAAAGCATTGGCTCCATGCCCTGCCCGAGCGTCGCCGCGTGACAGGCGAACGCATCAACCTCACCTTTCGGCGGATCCAGATGACCTAGGCCAGGCCGGGCGGACCAAAGCAAGGGGGGGGTTAGGCGAGAACGGCGATGCAATCGATCTCGACGCGGGCGCCCTTGGGTAAGGCCGCCACCTGGCCACAGGCCCTGGCCGGCGACACCCCCGCCCCAAACATCTCGGCATAAAGGCCGTTGACCGTGGCGAAATCGGCCAGATCGGCCAGAAACACCGTGGTGCGCACCACCTGGCTGGGCTGGGCCCCGGCGGCAGCTAGCACCGCCGCCAGATTCGCCAGCACCTGGCGGGTCTCGTGGGCCACATCACCCTCCCCCACCAGAATTCCCGTGGCCGGATCCAGGGCGATCTGGCCGGAGCAGAACAGCAGCTGGCCCGCCCTCACAGCCTGGTTGTAGGGACCGACCGGAGCCGGGGCCTGGGCGGTTTCGATGGCCTCCAGGGGGGAGTGGGGAAGGGAACCCATGGTGGGAAGGGGCGGTGGGGAGGCTGTGGGGCGAGCTTATGGCGTCCGACCCAGGGGTTCAGCCCCTCCAGTCATTGCGGCTGGCGCGCAAATCAGCCAGTTCCGCCACCGAACCGCTGCGCACAAACAGGTTGGTGGCCCGCTCCAGGCCAATCGAGCTGGGTAAGGTGGGCCGGCCGGCCGCCCGCTGGTCCGTCACCGCCGCCAACCGTTCGAGGATCGGTCGGTCCTCGGGACGGCGGCTGAGGGCCCAACGCAGGTTGGTTTGGGTGTATTCGTGGGCGCACCACACCCGGGTGTCAACGGGCAAGGTCGCCAGCCGTTGCAGGGAATCGTGCATCTGGGCGGGCGTGCCCTCAAACAACCGGCCGCAGCCGCCGGCAAACAGGGTGTCGCCGCAGAACAACTCAGGCGGGTAGCCGGGGCCGCCGGGCAGGTAGTAGGCCAGATGGGCCCTGGTGTGGCCCGGCACCGCCATCACCTCGACGGCGCGCCCCAACAGCATGAAACGGTCTCCGTCGCCCAGGGAATCGCTCTGGAAGGGAATGCGTTCCCGATCGGCGGCGGCGGCATAGACCCGGGCGTGGGGCCAGCGACGCAACAGTTCGACCGTGCCACCGATGTGGTCGCTGTGGTGGTGGGTCTGGAGCACGGCCACCAGCTCCAGCCGCTGGGCCTCCAGCCAGGCTGCCACCGGCGCCGCCACGGCGGGATCGACCACCACCGCCTGGTGATCGTCGTGGAGCACCATCACATAGTTGTCGGTCAGGACGGGCAGCAGGGCCACGGCTCGGGCGGGCACCGTCGCGGCAAGCGACCCGGGGAGCGACATCGTTAAAGTCCATTGGCGGCACTCCCATGATGACCGCTCCGCGGGAGCTCCCCATGATCACCGTCGCCCTGGCCAAAGGCGCCCTGCTCAAGGATTCAGTGCGTCGCTTCGCCAAGGCGGGCCTTGATTTCTCAACTCTGCTCGATCCGGACAACCGCCTCTTGATGGTCCCCAGTGCCTGCGGCAGCGCCCGGGCCCTATTGGTGCGCAACGCCGATGTGCCCGTCTACGTGGCCTACGGCCAGGCCCAATTGGGGGTGGTGGGTTACGACGTGCTGCGGGAACACCAGCAGCCGGTGGCCCAGTTGCTGGACCTGGGCTTCGGTGGCTGTCGCATGGCCGTGGCGGTGAAGGCCAGCAGTGGGTATCGCCGCGCCCTCGACCTGCCGGCCCATTGCCGCGTCGCCAGCAAATTCACCCGTTGCGCCGAGGCCTTTTTCGGCTCCCTGGATCTGCCCGTCGATCTGATTCACCTCACCGGCTCGGTCGAGCTGGGCCCCCTGACCGGGGTGTCCGAAGCGATCGTGGACCTGGTGGCCACCGGTCGCACCCTGCAGGACAACGGCCTGGTGGCGATCGAAGACCTGTTCCACAGCACCGCCCGCCTGATCGGCCATCCCTTAGCCCTGCGCCTCGATGACGGGCGCCTGCAATCCCTGGTGGAAAACCTCAAGGCGGTGGGCCCTGGGGCCACGGCGCCGGCTGCCCAACCCGTTGGCACCATCCCCTCCGGGGTGCTGGCCGCTGGGGCCTCCGCCTGATGGCCTCCCTCGACCTGCAGCGCCTCAGGCGCCTGGGGCCCTACCTGGCCCAGGATCGCCGCCGCCTGCTGTTGGCCCTGGTCCTGTTGGTGCCCCTGACCTTTGCCGGCGCCATCCAGCCCCTGCTGGTGGGTCAAGCCATCAGCGTCCTGCGGGGCGAGCCGGTGCTGCCCTGGCTGCGGGGCCTGCCGGTGCCCGGGGCCTTGCGGCTACTGGTGGGCCTGCTGCTGCTGGCGGTGATGGTCCGTTTGGGCCTGCAGGGCACCCAGCTGTACAACGTCCAGGTGGTGGGCCAGCGGCTCACCGCCCGCATCCGGGACGACCTGTTCCGCCACGCCCTAGCCCTGTCGCTGCGGTTTCACGACCGCACCACGGTGGGCCGCCTGCTGACCCGCCTCACCAGCGATGTCGACGCCCTGGCGGAGGTCTTCGGCAGCGGCGCCGTGGGGGTGTTGGCCGACCTGGTCAGCCTGGCGGTGGTCGGCGTCACGATGGTCTCGATCGAGTGGCGGCTGGGCCTGTTGCTGCTCGCCAGCCAGATTCCCGTCACCCTTGCCATCGTCTGGTTGCAGGGGCGCTATCGCAAGGTCAATTACCGCGTACGAGAAGAATTGGGCGGCCTCAACGCCGAACTGCAGGAAAACCTGCAGGGGCTGGAGGTGGTCCAGATGTTTCGCCGTGAGCAGGAGAACAGCCGGCGCTTTGCCCGGGGCAATGACATCTATCGCCGGGCCGTCACCGGAACCATCTTTTTTGATAGTGCCATCTCCGCCTTCATCGAATGGGTCTCCCTAGTGGCGGTGGCGGTGGTCCTGGCCGTAGGGGGCTGGATGGTGACCGGCGGCACCATGGGATTGGGAAGCCTGACCACCTTCATACTGTTTTCCCAGCGGCTGTTTGATCCCCTGCGCCAACTGGCCGAACGCTTCACCCAGATCCAGGGGGGGCTGACCGCCGTCGAGCGCATCGGCGAACTGCAGTGCCGCCGCCCGGCGCAGCGGCCTCCAGGGGCGCAGCCCAGGGGAGGTGGTGTTCGAATCGGTGAGTTTTGCCTACCGCAGCGACGAACCAATCCTGGACAACCTTTCGTTCCGGATCGCCGCCGGCGAACACGTGGCGATCGTGGGGCCCACCGGATCCGGTAAATCCACGGTCATCCGCCTGCTTTGCCGTCTCTATGAACCCCAGAGCGGCCGGATCCTGCTCGATGGCGTGGATATCCGCGAGCTCCCCATCGCCACCCTGCGGCAACGGCTGGGCGTGGTTCTTCAGGACACGTTTCTGTTCAGCGGCAACGTGGCGGACAACCTGCGGCTGGATGCACCGATCGACGACAGGGAGCTGGAGCGGCTCTGCGGCGAACTGGGTTTAAATCCCCTGCTCGACCGCCTGGACCAGGGCTTGGCCAGTGAACTGCGTGAACGGGGCGCCAACCTCTCCTCGGGCGAACGGCAACTGCTGGCCGTGGCGCGGGTGGCGATCCGGGACCCCTCGGTGCTGGTGATGGACGAAGCCACCGCCTTCCTGGACCCCTCCACCGAAGCCACCCTGCAATCCGACCTGGACCGGTTGTTGCGGGATCGCACCGCCATCGTCATCGCCCACCGCCTGGCCACGGTGGAAGCGGCAGATCGCATCCTGGTGCTGCGCCAGGGACGCCTGATCGAAGAGGGCAACCACCGGGAATTACGCCGCGCTGGCGGCCTTTATGCCCAGCTGGCAGACCTGCAGGAGAAAGGGCTGGCCTCCCTTTAGCCCCCCGGGCGGGTTAAGTCCCCCCCACGGCCCCGGCCACACCCAGGGGCTCCACCCCTGGTCCTGGGTCAAGGCCGATCCCATCGAACCAGCCCATCAAGAGCTCGGCCAGCAGCTGGGGCTGCTCGCACATGGGCAAATGGCCCCCCCTGGCCATCAGCTCCACCCGGTGATCGGGCGCAAAGCTGGCGAGGTGCCGCACATAGCGGGGCTCCATCACCCGATCCCGCTCGCCGACGATCCAGAGGCTTGGCACCGTCAGGGCCGCGGTGAGCATGGGCAACTGCCGCACCGCCCCCCGATGGGTGCTGGTGGCCAACAGACCCCGGGCGGCCCGGGTTTCCGCCATCAGGGGTCCTCGCCAGGGGGATTCAGCCGCCCAGGGCCCCAGCCAGCGGGGTCGCAACTGCAGAAAGGCCGCACCACCGCGCCGCAGCCGGGCGAAGGGGCGCGGTTGATAGACGCCGCCCCCCGATCCGATCTGCACCATGGCCGCCAACTGGGATCCCAGTAGGGACGCCGCATGCAGGGCCACACTGCCCCCCAGGGAATGGCCCATCAGCACAATCGATCGCCCCTGGGCCTGGCCCTGGGCGGCGGCGGCAAGCCAGCGGCCATAGCTGGCCAGATTGGGCTGGAGATCCCTGGGGCGGGGGCACTCGCCAAAGCCAGGCAGGTCGGGGCACCAGAGGCTCCAGGGGGGGGCAAGGCAGGGACGCAGGGGATCCCAAAGGCGGCCCGACAGCATCCAGCCATGGACCGCCACCACCAGGGGGGGATGGGACGCTTGGGCGCCCTGGGGGCCAGGGCTGGCGCGCATGGGGGCCAGGCGAGGTCAACTGCCATCCAAAAGCCCGCGGCCTGCCAACCGTGGCTCTGGCCGTATCTTGTATCAAAATAGTGATCAAAACAGTGGTTTCTGCCGCCGAAGTCCAGGTCCAGCGCCTGCCCATTGCCCCTTGAATGCTCCGGACGCCGTCGGTTTCGAAGAGCTTTACACCAAGCTCTTCGGCCACCAATACCGCCTCTGTCCGGTGGCCAACTCCCCCGTTCGCTTGGTGCTGAGCCTCGAACGGGAGATCGACCTGCTGGAACTGGAATGGTTGTGCGAAGCCGTGGGTTGGAGCCGCAGGCCCATGCGCCGGGTGCGCCGGGCCCTGCGCCACAGCCTGTTGACGGTGGGCTTGTGGCGCCATGATGGCCCCTTGCCGCGGCTGGTGGGGTTTGCCCGCTGCACCGGCGATGGGGTGGTCGCTGCCACGGTCTGGGATGTGGCCGTCCATCCCCACTACCAGGGCAGTGGCCTGGGCAAGCAGATGATGGATTACATCCTGGTTGAGTTACGGCGCCGCGGCGTGGGCCAGGTCAGCCTGTTCGCCGACCCCGGTGTCGTGGGCTTCTATGCCGCCCAGGGCTGGGAACTGGAGCCCCTGGAGCACCGCTGCGCCTTCTGGTATTCCGCCTAACTCCGGCGGGCCCCGCGATACAGCTTCGCCAAGATTGGGGCGGGCACCCCCCGCCGCCAGGCCCGCCGCAAGCGCCAATTGCCCCAACTGGTGCGCAGCACCCCCAGCCGCCGCCAACGCCGACCATCGACCCGCAGGGCCAGGGGCAACAGGTGAATCGGACCCTGCCGCCGCAGGCGCTGCACCAATTCAAGGTCTTCCATCAGGGGCAGGGGCCGGATTCCCCCCACGGCCTCCAGCTGCCGGCGGCTCAGCAACAGGCCCTGGTCTCCGTAGGGCAACTGCCGCCAAACGCAGCGCAGCCACACCGCCGCTTCCACCAACCGCAGGGCCGGATCACCCCCGTCGATCGCCAGCCGAAAGGCCCAGGCCTGCCGATCGCCGGCGGCCAAGGCTGCTGCCAGGGCCGGCGCCCAGCCCGCCGGCAAGCGGGCATCGGCGTGGAGCAACAGCAGCCAGGGAGAGTGGCTGGCCGCCACCCCCAGGGCCAGCTGGAGGCCCCGGTTGGCGCCACTACGCAGCACCATCGCCCCCGCCAACCGGGCGACCACGGCTGTGCCATCGACGCTATTGGCGTCGACCACCACCACTTCCCCCACCAATTGCGGAGCCTGGGCCAGTTGGGCCAGCAGCCCCGGCAAGCGCGCCGCCTCCTGGTAGGCCGGGATAACGACAGCCAGGGGCGGGCCCGTCATCGGCCCCAGGCTGGGCCGGGCCTCAACGCCACCGCCTCAAATCCCCGGGTCGGTCCAGGTCCTGGCGCATCGGCAGCAGGGTCACCACCAGGCCCAGTTGATCGGCGACGGCCAGGGTCTGGGCCAGCACCTGGTCGCCGCCCCAGGCGATGGCCCGGGGGCCACCGGCGAACAGCCGGGGCCAGCTGCCCGCCAGGCCGA
>JAPLIF010000270.1:1739-4017 GCA_026389255.1 Cyanobacteriota bacterium | reverse complement strand
GACGGTCGTAGGTCGCCGCCACCTGGGCGGATTGCGCGTCGTAGGGGTGGCTGAACACCGCCTGGAGCTCCTGGATCGCCCTGGTGTCCCCTTGGGCCGCCTGTTCATAGGCCGGTGCGATCAGCCATTCGCGCCAGGTGTATTTGGGGTTGGTGCGTTGCATCGCTGCGGAGGTGGCTTGTGGGTCGCCGCCGTCCGCGATGTGGTTGCGCCAGCGTTGCAGCCAGCTTTGCCATTGCGTAGTGAGAGCCTCGGAGCTGGGCTGGTAGAAGCTTTCCTGCAGGGTTGCAAGATGCTCGGGGATGGCGGACAGCTTGCGGAAGAAGATCGTGTAGTCAGCCTTGGAGAGCACCAGCAGCTCTAGCAGTTCGTTCACCAGGGCGGCGTCGTAGTGGATCAGGCCGAGCTTGCGGGCCCACATCGCCTCGATCTCCCCGTTCATGGCGCGAGGCCCAGAACATCTGGTAGTTGGCTTCGGCTGCCTGCGGTTGGTTGAAGAAGCAGAAATGCTCGCCGCCACCGGTCCAGGGCTGGAAGCGGGGATCGAACAGTTCGATGAATCCGAAGGGTCCGTAGTCGAGGGTGTAGCCACCCGCCGCGCAGTTATCGCTGTTGAAATTGCCCTGGCAGTAGCCAACGCGCATCCAGTTGGCTACCAAGGCGGTGAGCCGTCCGCGGAACAACTGCGCCAACAGCACCACCTGCTCGCTGAAGTCCAAGCTGGGATCAATCTCCTGCTGATAGTTCCGCTCGATCAGGTGCGCCACGATCACCCGCAGTTCGTTGAGGGCTTCGGGATGGGCCTGGCTGCGGGCGCGACGGGCAAAGAGTTCCAGCTGGCCGACCCGCAGAAAGGAGGGGGCCACCCGGGTGGTGATCGCCGCCGGGTTGTCCACCAGGATGTCGGGATCAAACGAGCGGGAGTTGGGCGAATACCAGGGCCTGCGCACGGTTTCGGAGCGGGACATCAGCAGCAGCAGCGAGCGGGTGGTGGGAACCCCCATGGCGTGCATGAACTCCTGGGCCAGAAACTCGCGCACGCTGGAGCGCAGCACGGCCCGTCCATCGGCACCGCGGCCGTAGGGCGTCGGGCCACCGCCTTTGAGTTGCATCTCCCAGCGCTGGCCGTTGAAGACGCCTTCGAACACGGAAATCGCCCGGCCATCGCCATAGCCATTGCCGGTACCAAACGGGCACTGCTGGATGTATTCGCTGCCGTAGATCGAGAGGGCATAACCGGTGGCCCAACCCCACGGCCGCATCGGCTGCCGCGCCACGCTGATGTCGCCGGCAAACAACCGCAGAAAATCGACGTCGTGGGCCAGCCCATCGCCCAAGCCCAGGTCGTGGAAGAGGGTGCTGCTGTGGGCGACGTATTCCGGCGCTGGTAGCGCCGTGGGGGTCACCGGCACGTAATGGCCGGAGAACACCTGGCGGGGCCGGTGATCGTCGCCATCAATGGTGGCCTGGGGATCCGCCCGCAGGGAATCCAGCAGCGAATAGTCGGCCCGTTGGGCAAACTCCGCGAAGGTGGTTGTCGGCCCGGGCATTCAGCTTGACCCCAACAGCCAGCGCCCCATCAAGGCCAGCTGACCCACAATCCCTTTGCCGGTGAGCAGCTCGCCGGCGATCGCGGCCATAAACCCCAGCATCGCCACCCGCCCATTCAGCAACTCCACCCCCGCCAGGGCGCTCTTGTTCCAGGGCCTTGGGTTGGTCATCGAGGCGCCGAAGCGCTCGACGGGTTCGTAGCGGAAGTCGTTGTTGTCGGTCATGGGAACCATTTTGCCTTATTCCTGCGGCGTCAGGGCGACGGCCGGCGAGGAGGATCTGGCCCCTAACCATGAGGCCATTGCTTTAGTCGTTGCTGGGGATTTCCCCTGCCCCAAGCCACTGGGCGTCCAGCCCCAGCTGTTGGGCCGCCGCCACAAATGGCGCATCCAGGCTGCAGAGGCTGGCGCCTCGGCCGCTGGCGATGGCCAGGTGCAGGGCATCGGCTGCTCGCAGGGTCGTGGTCCAGCCGCGCAGGCAGGCGTTGGCATTGTCGAAGTCCTGGGGTTCCGGCTCCAGCAGCAGCAAGCCCGGCGCCAGGCTGCGCTCAAAGCCCTGCAGCACCGCCTCGGCCTGCGCCTGGCTCAGGGCTCTGGTGCGCACCTTCAGGCCGAGGGCGGAATGGAGCTCGGTGACACTCCAACTGCTGATTGCCATCGGTGCACTGGCCTTCGCGATAAAGGCCGTCGCTGTGGCGGAGTGCACTTCCGGTGTCAGCACTGCCAGC
>JAPLIF010000270.1:0-1718 GCA_026389255.1 Cyanobacteriota bacterium | reverse complement strand
GAGCATTAGGCGCGTGGCCCATCCCGCATCGCCCGGATGGTCTCCACGCCGCTGGACAGCTGCTCAGGGAGAGAACTGCGCAGGGTTTCGAGTTGGGGGAGCAGATTGCGGATGCTGCAGCGCGGCACCAGCTCGGCGATGGGCTTGCCGCGGCGGGTGATCACCACGGCCTGACCAGCCTCCACCGCATCCAGAAGGCTGGAGAGTTGGGCCTTGGCTTGCGCCACCGTCACCTGCACCATGGCCGTTGACCATCTGGATGACCAACTCTAGGGTCTGGGGACCATGCCCCGGAATCGATTCCAGGCCGGGATGGGATTGGAGGCTATCCGCCTCAGCCCGTGGCCGAGGTGGGAACGCAGCAAGGCCTTGAAGAGTTTGCCGTGGTTGGGAACGCTCAGGTGCAGCAGTTCGTGCACCATCACGTAGTCCCAGAGGGCGGGATCAAGGCACAGCAGATCGGTGCTGAAGCTGAGGTGGCCATTGCTGGAGCAGGAGGCCCACTTGGTGGCCATCGGCCGCACGGCGAGCCCCACCACCGGCACCTCCAGTTTCTGGGCCCAGGATTGGACGCGTTGTTTGAAGGCCCGCTTGCTGGTGGCGGGCTGGGCGGTGGTGGGCTGGGCTGTGGTGGCAGTCACCCTGGGCGATCGCCTTTGGCCAGGGTGGTGAAGAGCGAATCCACCAGTGGGGTGACCTGGTCCGGCTGATCGCACTCCGCATAGAGGGCGAAGGTCACCTGGTTGCGCAGCTCGCGCCAGGCGGCTTCGCTGGATTTCCAGTTGGGGTGGTTCACAAAGGCGGCCTTGATCTGTTGGCTCACGGCGTCGGGGTTGTTGATGTTGGCCTCCCGCAGGGAGGAGTTGAGGAAGATGGTGAGTGCATCCATGCCCTTTTCGTCTTGCTGCTTCTTGCGTTCTTCGTTGCGGCTGAGTTCGGCGAGCAGCTTTTCGGTGACGATCAGGATCTTGGGTTGCTGCTCGAGCTTGCAAAAGCTCTTGCGGATCTGGCGTTCTAGTTTGGCATCGAGATGGAATTGCTTGAGCAGGGCTGAATCGTTGTTGTTGTCGGTGAAGACCACCTGGGCGGTGTCGCTGGGCAGGCCGAGTTCGGAGAAGATGACATCGAGGGCCTGCTTGTAGAGGGCGCAGGCTTCGCGGTCGACGGCGACGAGGAAGGCCTTGAGGTTCACGGCCCGCTCGAGGATTTTGTTGAGTTCTTCGATGTCGGCGATGCCTTCGGCCTCGGCCAGGGAGAGGAATTCGGCATCGAGGGTGTCGTGGGGCACGAGCATCGCGTTGGGGGCGAGCTGGTAGTAAAGGGGCAGGGTGGTGCCGTCGTTGATGCAGAAGGTTTTGAAGGTGCCCTTGCCGTAGGCGGTGAGATCCACAGGGGTGCTGCTGAAGCCGATGTAACTAGCGTTGGGCAGGATTGAACGGTTTTGTTCTCGCCGGGGATTGGCACCTATGGATCCCTATGGGAGGGTGGTAAGATCACCACATAATGGATCAAAGATATCAGCTCGGGGTTTCTTGAATTAGCTGTTCAAGATTTGAATTGTCCTACGACTTGCTTTTCCGAGACCAGGCTTTTCAGAAACTCTGGAGCAAAGTCGGCACCGTTCGGCCAGCAGACGGTGCGAAGCTCAGGATCCAGGTAGGCCTGTTTGAATTGATCGGGATCAAGAAGCGCTTCAAACACTGGACCTGTCAGCTCTG
>JAPLIF010000170.1 GCA_026389255.1 Cyanobacteriota bacterium | reverse complement strand
TCCACGCCCTGGGCTTGCTCAAGGCGGCCTGTGCCAAGGCCAATGGCGCCATGGGGGTGCTGGAGCCTTCCCTGGCCCAGCTGATCGCGACGGTCGCCGAAGAGGTGGCCTCCGGGTCCCTTGATGGCGAATTTCCCCTGCGGGTCTGGCAAACGGGTTCCGGAACCCAGACCAACATGAATGTCAATGAGGTGATCGCCAACCGCGCCATTGAGCGCTGCGGTGGGGTACTTGGCAGTAAGACCCCGGTCCATCCCAATGACCACGTCAACCTCAGCCAGTCCAGTAACGACGCTTTCCCGACGGCGATGCATATCGCCGTGGCCCTGCAGTTGCACCGGGTTCTCTTGCCGGCCCTCGCCGATCTCAGCACCAGTCTGGAAGCCAGGGCCACCGAGTTTGCCCCGTTGCTCAAGATTGGCCGCACCCACCTCCAGGATGCTGTCCCCCTCAGTCTCGGCCAGGAATTCGGCGGTTATGTCGCCCAGCTGGGCCTGGCCCGGGACACCCTGCTGACCAGCCTGCCCCAGTTGCACCAACTGGCGATCGGTGGAACGGCCGTCGGCACCGGCCTCAATGCCCCGCCTGGATTTTCGGAAGCCGTGGCCGAGCGGCTATCGCAGCGGCTGGGTCTGCCCTTTTGTTCGGCCCCCAATAAGTTCCAGGCCCTGGCGGGCCATGAACCCCTGGCGGCCGTCCATGGAGCCCTGACAGTGCTGGCGGGCAGTCTGATGAAGATCGCTAATGACATCCGTTGGCTGGCCAGCGGCCCTCGCTGCGGCCTGGGCGAACTGGTGCTGCCGGAAAACGAGCCGGGATCCAGCATCATGCCCGGCAAGGTCAATCCTACCCAGTGCGAAAGCCTGACCATGGTGGCCGTGCAGGTGATGGGCAATAACACCGCCGTGCAGATGGCGGCTAGCCAGGGCAACTTCGAGTTGAATGTTTTCAAGCCCCTGATCGCCTGGAATGTGCTCGAAAGCATCGAGCTTTTGGCCGGGGCCTGCGCGGGGTTCCGCGACCATTGCATCGAGGGCTTGCGGGCCAATGAACCGCGACTGCAGGAGTTGCTGGGCCACAGCCTCATGCTGGTGACGGCCCTGACCCCGGCCATCGGCTACGACCGGGCCTGCGCCATCGCTCGCCATGCCCATCAGCACAACCTCAGCCTGCGGGAGGCGGCGCTGGTGTTGGGCGAGATCAGCGCCGATGACTTCGATCGCTTGGTGCGGCCGGAGGCGATGCTTTAAGCAGGTTGTCTAGCGCGAGGCGGGCGCCGGGGGCATCCTGGCCCCCCCGCTCCAGAATCACGACCCCGTCCACGACCCTGCGCACCCCATAGGTATCGCCAAGCTCCTGGAGCCGTTTCAGGCCGATTTCCAGGATGTCCCGGTCTTCGTTGAAGGCCACCCCGTACCGCTGCAGGCGACCCAGGTCGGCGGCAATCCAATCCACCGACCGCAGCTGGCCCTGGCGATCCAGGTAGGTCACCGATTCCGGGAAGCGCACCAAGACTTCCCGTCGGGCCAGGGGGTGCACCAGGTGGGTGGTGGCGGCTGTAGGGCTCTGGGCTGGAATCAGATCCAGGGCGGAACGGGCGGCCTGGGCGTGCTGCCATTGCTCGCCAAGGGACCGGTGCACCCAGGGGTTGACGCTGTCCGGCACCAGGAAGGACAGGGATCGATGGGGGTTGCTGGTGAGGGTGAACAACAGCGACAGCAGCACCGCTCCGGTCCAGAAGCCCCGCAGTCCCTTGGAGGCAAACGCTCCGCCATGGCGCTGCCACCAGAACACCGTTCCGGCGAACAGGCCAGGAACCACCAAAAAGGTGTAGCGGATCGTGATGGAGAGGGGGTTGTTGCTGCCCTGGGCCAGCAGCAGTCCCAGCAGGGGCAGACCCATCAACAACCAACTGTCGACGGCGATCAGCGGCACGAACAGAAGGGGAAGACCCTGGCCCAGCAAGTAGCGCAGGGTCTGATCGGGTGGGTCAAGCAGCTCATGCAGCAACACACCGGGCTGGCCCACGGCCTGGCGCATCACCTCCAGGCTGGAGGCGCGCTGGCTGCCCGGCACGTACTGGCCAAAGTTCTCCAACATGAAGCGCCGGGCATTGTCGTCGCTGAATAGGGGCATCAGCTGGTTGGTCACGAGCAGCACCCAACCGCCACCCCAGCCCATCAACAGCAGGGCCAGGGGCCAGCGTTGGGGTTGTCGCAGGGCCAACCAAACCCCGATTCCCACCAGGACGACGCCGGTGTCCTCCCGCACCAGCGGCATGACCAGGGCTGGAATCAGGGCCAGAAACCAGCGACGGCGTTCCAGCCCAAGCAGCAACAGAAACACCAGCAGGGGCAACTGGCAGAGGTCGGTGAAATTGCCCCAGGTGGGACCTAGGACCGCATTGGCTCCGTAGAAGCTGAAGGCCATGCGGGCCGCCAGCGCCGGGGCCAGTCGCTGGGCCGCCAGTCGGTGCAGCGCCAGGCCGGCTCCGGTGACCAGTCCCACCTGGACCAGGGGCAGGGCCACGGGGCCCAGCAGTCCCACTAAAGGAATCCAGAGGACAAGCAGGGGCGTGAAATGTTGGCCCAGCCGGTGGTAGCCGACCTGGGGGGCAAGGCCGCCACGGATGACGGCATCTGATAGCTGGGAGGAAAGGGTGCTTTCGAACGGGTGACCCGCCAGACCGTTCCACAGCGCCTGCAGAAAGATGCCCTGGTCGTAGGAGGCGGTCAGACTGGCGATCCGCCACAGCTGGATCGCCAATCCGATCAGGCCGAAGGCCAGGGCCGCGGCCCA
>JAPLIF010000332.1 GCA_026389255.1 Cyanobacteriota bacterium | reverse complement strand
GCGCTGCCGGTGAATCCTCAGGCAACGTTTGCATGGCTTTCCTCCTCTACGGTCAGTCTGCCGCCCAACGCCTCCGCCAACACCGCCTCCAACAACCGCCTGCGCTGCTGATCGGCCTGGCTGAGCTGCTGCTCCAGCTGGTCGCAGAGGGCCATCAGTTCATCCACCTTGGCTACGATGCGGTGTTGTTCGGAGAGGGGGGGGAGGGGGATGGGAATTCTTTCCGTCTTGTCTTTGCCAAGTGTGGGCACACCGGTGTTCTGGTTCATCTCTTTTGTGAGCCAGTCAACGACTGCTTGACGTCGAAGTGCCCAAAGAAGATATTGAGGATAAACGCCGCAAAGTGGCTTCACTATGAATACTGTGTGACTGAATGCATACCGCTCCAGACTTGGGAGAAATCTAGGCAGACCAATGCGCCCCTTGCGAGCAAAAACGATATCTCCAGGCTCAAAGTTACAGCTATCGACCTGGTAATCGTGAAATTCTCGCTGCACAAGTTTTGCTGTGGACGGATTCCAACCATCAAGGCCAGAAAACTCTTGGGTCGACAAGATGGGCACTGTACCGCCATCATATGATGGGTACCGATGGCTTGGATTTGGATCAGATACCAATGAGATATCGCCCAAAGGGAAAGTTTTCCATGATGGAGGAAGATCTAAAGGCACATCCTCGCTGTTAACAGAATGCGCATTCCGAGGCGCACGAATACGGCGCTCCGCCATTCTTAGCTTTTTATCCTCAGCGATCAAACGAACCAACTCCTCCGCCGGTTCATCCTCCGGATCCTGCTCCACCAGCTTCCCGCGCACCGCCAGGTTCAGGATCGTTTGGCGCAGCTGCTTGATCTGGGTCGGGGTGGTGGTGAGGGAGGGCAGCACCTGCAGGGCAAAGCTGGCGTCGTTGCGGAAGCTGACGGGGCCAGCCCCTTTAATCTCGGCTGTTTTATGCAGCAGATATAGGTACAAGTAATCCAGTGATAGGTCAGCAGGGCTATGCAATGGCAGCTTCCAAATGTGGTAGTGATAAATTACCCGTCCCCCTTTCCTAACAAACGGACCAAAAGATGCCGACCATGCAAAAATCAGATCACCATCATCGATGCATTTGTCATCATCCAGTTCAAGGTTTGAGTAGTACCACTTATTGGAGGTGAAAAGGTTGCCGACTCGCAGCACAGGAGTTCCCGAGTCAAGCAGTTCTGATTGTTTGTAGGCTCTCCCATTCAGGATGGTGACCAAGTCAGCAAGGGTTGCTGATGCCCAGCCAGAGGGAAGAAGATACCGAAATGACTCGATTGACATATCAGACTTCTTTTTCTTGAAAGCGCGCTCTTTTCGCCCCAGCGCCAGCTTCGCCAGCGTTATCCGCTCCAGTTGCTCCTCCGCCGGCTCATCCTCCGGATCCTGCTCCACTAGCTTCCCCCGCACCGCCAGATCGAGGATGAAGCGCCGCAGACGAGCGATCGCATCCGGCGCCTCACTGATCCGCTCGAAATGGGCCAGCAATCGCTCGGCATTCATCGCAACAGCGCCTCCGCCAGGATCGCCTTGAGCTGGTCGCGCAGCTCAGCCGCTTGATGCTCCGCCGCCTGCAGGCTGGCCAGCAGCTCCTCGGGGTCGCCATGGTCTTCGGCCACGGTGTGGGGGTTCTTGAGGTCGAGGTTGTAGTTGCGCTCCTGGATCTGGGCGATCGGCACGCGCCAGGCCTGCTCGATTTCTGCGCGGCCTTCGCGGCTGGGGCCGCCCCACCAGGCGACGCAATCGGCGAAATGCTCCTGCTTGATCGGGCGGGTCATCGAGTAGGCCTTCTGGCCCTCGGGCACGCGGTGCTCGTAGTACCAGATCTCCTGGGTGGGAGATCCCTTCTCAAAAAACAGCAGGTTGGTGCCGATGCTGGCGTAGGGGCGGAACACCGAATTGGGCAGCCGCACGATCGTGTGCAGGTTGCATTCGGTCAGCAGGCGCTCCTTCAGCCGGGTTTTGACCCCCTCGCCGAACAGGGTGCCATCGGGCAACACAATCGCGGCCCGGCCGCCGGGCTTCAGCAAGCGCATGAACAACGCCAGGAACAGATCGGCGGTTTCGCGGGTGCGGAACTGGGCCGGGAAGTTGTCCTGAATGCCATCTTCCTCCTGGCCGCCGAAGGGTGGATTGGTGACGATCACGTTCACCTGATCGGCCGGCCCATAATCGCGATAGGGCCTGGCCAAGGTGTTGTCACGGCGCACGAAGCTGGGATCCTCGATGCCATGCAGCAGCATGTTAGTGATGCACAGCATGTAGGGAATGGGCTTCTTCTCGATCAGCCGCAGGGAGGCCTGCATCGCCTGTTCATCGGCGAGCGTCTTCACGTAACGCTCGCGCATGTGGCGAATCGAGCAGGTGACGAAGCCGCCGGTGCCCCCCGAGGTGTCCAGCAGCAACTCGCCGGGTCGGGGATCGATGCGATCGACCATGAAGCTGGTCACGCC
>JAPLIF010000185.1 GCA_026389255.1 Cyanobacteriota bacterium | reverse complement strand
TTGCCGTCCGTATCCCAGGCTTGACATTGAGAGCCGTTGATGTCTTCCTTGATGACATTAGCCACATGGTCCTTGAGTTGACCTTCGGCAAAGTTTCTGCCGAAAAAGAATTGACCGACATTGCGACCGATCGTCAGCAAAAAGACAGCCAAAAGAATCGCTCCGCCACCGACAAGACCGAGGACAAGAAACAGTTTAAATTTGCTCATAAGAGTTGATGGCTTTTAACAATAAAAAGGGAATGAAAGGTCTGCGGCTAGCTCAATGCAAACTTTTACTAATTTGATGGACTCTATCACTTTAGCAAAGCCGTCCTGTCCATAGCGAAGGGCGAACAGACAAGTTTCTTAACAAAAGAACCCCTCTGGTCAGTCATCAAGCACGAAATCAGCCTGAAGCGCCCGGAGTGCCAACCAAGATGATTACCACAGGCAGGAGGGCTTTGCCATCGGGATGAACCTCCACAACGGAATCGACGGGACCTCCGCTTGGAACCACTCGATGTCTACCTTTAATATTTACAGAACCCTCTATCTGTCGCCCGCCGATCACTGGTCATAACCATTGATTTGCACCAAGCTGGCGGGGCCATTGGCAACAACGAAGCGGCAACGCCCTGCTGCGATTTGGCAAAATGACATTAAACGGCGCTCACCTCTTCAAGGATTCAAGCGCTCCTCACTCCAGCCGCCATCGCGGCGCCAGCGACGGCGCTGGTGCGGATGATCCCGTAGCTCCAGCAGCTCCACCTGCTCCAGGGCAATGCGCAGCAGCTGGAAATGGTCGGGCATCGCCATGTCGTCCACGATCTCTGTTGGGAAGGCCGCAGATGCATCGAATGGGGCACCGGGTTCAGGCCAGCCCCAGAGAGCGCGGCCCTTGGGGCTGAGGCCCTGCCAATGCCGTTGGCGATCCCCCCATTCCTCGTCCTTGGGCAAGGTCAGCAGCTCTCCACGCAGGCGGAACTGACAGCGGGCTTTGGGCAGCAGCCAGCACAATTCCACGGCGGGCTGCTGCCGCAACTCGGCCTGTTTGGCGCTGCGGCCGTCGGTGAGCAGATCCAGCACGGCGTGATCAGCCCAGCCGCGAAACACCAGGGTGCGCACCCGTGGGCTGCCATCGGCGGCCACGGTGGCGAGCTGCAGCCAGCGGGCCGCTGCTGAGCGTCCTTCCCGCTCGCGGGCCCCCCGCAGCAACAACCGCCAGGGCGGCAGCGCCTTCATGCGGCCTGCACTGGGCGGCGGTTCGTGGCACAGGCCACGCCACCGAGGGCCGCCAGGCCCAGGGCGCCGGAGACCGCCAGAAACACCAGCGTTTGCAGGGCCAGCAGGAACAATCCCAACGCCGACGCCGCCTTGATCTGGACCTGGGCCTTGATCAACAGGGTGATCAGCAGCAGCACCGTGGCCTGCAGCCCGGCGATCTTGGCGACTGTGAAGGGGGAGAAGGGGCTGAGCAGCAACATGGGATGTGGGCGGTGGAGCAATTCTGGCGGGGCTGCACCGAAGCCGAGACAACAGAATCGGCGCGAGCTCGCCATGCACAACCAACTTGGATGGACTCGCCCACACCCGCAGGGGAATGGCCCGAATCGCCCGAGGTTTTTGTGCTCTGGTGTGAGGCCAAGCAGCTGGCTGGCTGGCTGGAGCTGCGCGCCCGTCCCGACGCTGGGCGGTCGCCGCCATTGCAGAAGCGGCTCAATCCCTATCCAGGGGAGCAGGAGAAGCGTTTTGGCGGGGGGGGTGAAACCCTATCTGGGGTCACCAGCAGCCTGATAAAAAACCGAAGACCATTGTGTTGCAGAAGTTTTGACTCTCGCCCTGCCTCAACAATCAAGGCTAATTTTTTGACAGTATCACGCAGGCCTTGGAGGAGGCTACCGAACCAAGTTAGGCAACCAGGAAAACCTATCGTCCAAGGACGATGGACATCAGGCTATGGGGTTACATATGGTCTTCGAGAGATCGACTGCAATCAGCATGGGCTTGCAACTCATTGACGACGGAAACATCAATTCGCTTATTGCTAGCGCTAAACTTATTAGAAAGTTTAAATTCAAGTTATTTAGCTGTCGCTTGTTTAGGGCCTTTGCCATAGCCACTCTGCCGTTTTACGCAATTCCAAGCCTTGCTTATACTTTTCCCGTCGACCCTAGCGCGCCAAGTTCTTTGAAGACGCCGCCCACCGGCACGGGATTCGGTAACGCGGCTAGAAACCAAATGTTTCTAAGCGATACTTTCGTAGGGTACAATATTGCCGGCGGCTTCTACACAACTCCTAGCACACCGTGGATTAATGGCCAAGATGTGATCGTCTCAGATATCCCCTTTGTCGGAGGGGAAGTGTATTGGAACTCGGTATTAAATACTTGGGTGAGCAATGGGATTCGCTATTTCACGGGCAATGGTGTTCCCAATCACCCAACTGGCCTATTTCCCATAGCCTCCGACCAGCCAGCCTATCCGTACTATGCAGCGCTACCAGATCCTGCTGGAGAATATCCAAATGCGTCCTACCTTCCGATAGAAACATATGATCTTTACATGTCCGTTCCCCAAAATCCTGTTTATTCTAATATGCCTACAGCTGTTGGTGAGTTGACCTTCGCTATAGCCACCCAAACAGGTGCCACTTTCCACGTCAACCTTGCCTCAACGAATGATGCAAATCCATATGTTGATCCGATTGCAGGCTTGCCTATGGATCAATGCTGGGGCCATCCTGTCCACATGCAATACCACTATCATGGCTACTCCTGGAAGTGCTTTCCCAACCAGGGCAATCAAATTGAGCATTCCCCACTATTCGGAATTGCACTTGACGGTTTTGGCGTATTCGGTCCCCGCGGAGACGGTGGTGTGTTGCTGACCAACGAAGACCTGGACGTGTGTCATGGACATTCTGGGAAGATCGATTGGGACGGTATTCTCACAGACATGTATCACTATCATCTTAACAATGAATTTCCCTACGGACCTGGGTGCTTCCGGGGTACACAAATTGGTACCTTTTCTAGCAATGGAGACCCTTCAGCGACTTCGGCCGTGCCTGGACCTGTCCCTGTTCTGGGCGCCCTAGCCGCACTTCGCTACAGCCGCCGCTTGAAAAAACGGTGTCGGCTGCAGGCGACCGATCAGGGATAGGTCAAAGCTCACTCCACTGGCAAGGCGGGCGTAGCATCAAAATACATAAGGGCATTAAGGCATCACGTTGGGTCTATGGATGAATCCAAGCGACCACCCTCTACTTTGACGCACTCCAGCCATGCCGACCATCTGAGTCAGCACCTGAATCCCACTGATGCCATCTAGGCGCATTCGCTGAAGCCAGACCAATCCTCCACCCTTAAACCCTGCAACCGTTCGAACTCCCGCAGGTTCTGGGTGACAAGAACCCGTTGGCGGTGTAGGGCATGGCAGCCGATCAGCAGGTCATTGGCCCCGATCGGTTGGCCCAATCTGCGCAGGGCAGCCCGCTGCTCGCCGTACAGGGATGCAGCCTCTGCGGGCCAATCCTCCACAACCACCATTTCCAGGAAATGATCCAGGGCTTCCTGATTCGTCTCGCGGCGAGTCGGTGCCGCCAAGCTGATGCCGAACTGAAGTTCGGCCACCACCACGGCAGAGATGCCAATCAGTTCGGGAGGGATCGCCTGAAGCCGCTCCCGGACGCTCGGCACCCGACCGGTAATGACATGAATACAGGCATTGGTATCCAGCATGGTGTGGATCACCAGCCCAACGCCTCCTCGCCAATCGGTTGATCGTCGATATCGGCGGGAAAGTCCGCATCGAACGAGCCACAGGTGGCGAAGTAATCAGCCCAATCCCTGGGTTTGGGCCGCACCGTGAGTTGATCTCCATGCTTTTCGATCAGGACCTGCTCGCCAGCGAACTCCATGTCACGCGGCAGCCGGATCGCCTGGTTGCGGCCATTGCGAAAGATGCTGGCGACTCGTACATCTCGGGATGGGTTCAAGGGCAGCCTGCGGGGTCCATCCCAGCCTAGATCCGGCATAGGCCTCTTGCCTAGGCCGGCTGGTGGCAGTGGTCAACCCCAAGCGCCCCCCGCTCCTAGGCTGAGACTCTTCCATGGTTTGCCCTGCATGACTGCCACTCTTCATGCCCCCATCACCCCCGGCACCGACCTGCGGGAGGTGTTTCGCGCCGCCTACGAGAACCGCTACACCTGGGAACCGGGCTTCGGCGGCTATGGCGGTCGCTGCGTCTGGCAGCAGGGCGATCGTCGCGTTGAGGGCACCTTCCAGGTGGGCTCCGATCTCAAGGCCACGGTGGAGGGGGTGGACGATGAGGAAGTCAAAAAGGCCCTCGCCTCCCAGCTCTGGGAGGTGGCGATCCACCGGGTGCGCCGCAGCTTTGAGCAAACCCATGGCGACAACATCTTCACGGCGGGTGACACCGATGCGGTGGGCACCGAGGTGATTTCTTCACCCTCAGCACCACCGACACCGGCTCCGGCTACCTCAGCCACACCTACACCAGCCGCTACAGCGATCCGGCCACCGGCGAGGCCAAAGGCGGCACCAGCACCTTTACCGATACCTTCACCCCCCTGACACCAGCAGGGCCCTGGGTGCTGGCCGAGCGGGTGGTGGTCACCGAAGCCGACGGGACGGAAGCAGGCTCCACTAGCCAGACTTTCCGGTTCGAGGATCTGGCTCCGCTCGCCTGAAATTCATCAAGGCTGAGATCACCTCCCGATCATAGGCGTTGAGAATAAGCCTTAATCTCAACGCCAGTGCAAAACCATTAACGGGCGAGTCAGGAGTCATTGGGCTCCGGACTCGCCCCAACCAATCTATTTCGCCTACTCAGTCTTCAATGGCCGGCACATTTTTGAGCCGTTCATTGAGCTGCAGCGCCATCGATTGCCGTCCCACCGCCAGCACCTTGAGGGTGTCTTCATGCATGCGCAGTTGGGCATCGGCCACCTGCATGCCCCGCACCAGCTCCTTCATGTCATCCGGCAGGCTGTTGAGGTCATAACGCTTGCCTTCGAAGGTGAGCACCGGAGGCGCCTGATTGGGGGTTTCCATGGGGGGGCGATCACCAGCACCGTGCGGCCCTCCATGGCCCGCCGCAAGCCCCGCTGCACCGCTTCCTCGGATTCAGCATCTAGGGCACTGGTGGCCTCATCCAGCAGCAGCACGGCCGGGTTGCCCAGCACGGCCCTGGCGATCGCCAGCCGCTGCAGTTGTCCCCCCGAAAAGTTGCTGCCCCGTTCTTCAATCCGGCCGTCGTAGCCCCCGGGCAGGGCCTCGATGAAATCGGCGGCATTGGCCAGCCGCGCCGCCGCCACGATTTGCTCCCGGGTGGCAGGGCGGCCGAAGGCGATTGCCTCCGCCACCGTGCCGGAAAAGACACTGCTCTGCTGGGGCACTAGGGCCACGGCCCGGCGCAGGTCCCGGGCCCGCAGCTCCGCCAGATCGGCGCCATCGAGCAGCACCCGGCCCCGTTGGGCGGTGTTGAAACGCAGCAGCAGGGAAAACAGGGTGCTCTTGCCGGCGCCGGAAGGCCCCACCAGCGCCACCACCTGGCCCGGCTCAATGGCCAAATCGAGCTGGTGCAGCACCGGGCGATCGGGGTCATAGCCAAAGCTGACCCCTTCCAATCGCAGGGCCCCCTGCACCGGGCCCAAGGGCAGGGCACCGGGGCGGTCGGGGGGTTCGATCGGCTCGGCTTCGATGGCCTGGAGCCGCCGCAGGGAGGCCTTGCCCTGTTGAAACTCGTTGAAGTTGGTGGTCAGGTGGGAGATCGGGTCGATCAGCATCAGCAGGGCCGCCACGAAGCTGCTGAACCCCTGGCTGTTGAGCCCCCCGGCCTGGATGCGGGCGGCCCCCATCAACAGCACCGCCAGGATGCCGCCGGCTTCAATGAAGCCCACCACCGGATGCTGGGCGGCGAGCAGCTTCAAGGTGCGATAGCGGGCGCGGCGATGGTGGTCGACTTCGCTGTCAAACCGCTGCTGCAGCCAGGGTTCGGCGGCAAAGGCGCGCACCAGGGGCAGGCCCGTGATCGCTTCCCCCAGCAGGGCGGCCAGGTCGCTCACCTGTTGTTGGCTGCGTTCGGCGGCGGCCATCACCCGGGCGCCGAAGCCGCTCACCAGCAGGGCCACCACGGGGGCCAGCAGCAGGGTGGCCAGGGCCATGGGCCAGTCGAGCCAGACCATGTAGCCCAGCACCACCAGCAACTGCAGGGCACTGGGGGTGCTGTCCTGGATGGTTTTGTAGATGACATCGCCAACCCGGTCAGCGTCTTCGGTGAGGCGGTAGGTGAGATCCCCGGCCGAGAGTTTTTCGAGGGCGCCGAAATCCAGCTGTTGCAGGCGGGCAAACAGTTGGCGGCGCAGATCCTGGCTGACCCGCAGGGCGGGACCCGCCAGCAGGGTGTCCTGGCCGAACTGGGCCAGCTTTTGCACCAGAAACACCGCCAGGGCCGCGGCCACGGTCTGCAGCACCCGACGGAAGTCCCCGGCACCAATGGCCGGAATCAATTGGCCCGCCAGCCAGGCCAGCAGCGGCCAGCAGGCCACGAACACCAGCATGCAGAGTCCGCCCGCCAGCAGCCGGCGCCGATGGGGCTTCAGCAGCGGCCAAAGTCTGCGGAAGCCGGCCGGCGAGGGTGCGAGCATCATCAAACCCTAAGGTCTCGCCCATGAAGCTCGATCAGTTCCTCAAGTACCAGGGGCTGGCGGAGAGCGGCGGCGAAGCCAAACAGCGCATCCAGCGCGGTGATGTGCGGGTCAACGGCAGCATTGAGTTGCGGCGGGGTCGGCAGCTGGCGGCGGGGGATTCGGTCGCAATCGACGGCCATTGCCTCAGCGTGCCGCCGGGGGTTTGATCGCCTGGGCTACTCCCGGTCGGCGGTTTAGCTTGGCTGCCACAACACAGGGGATGTCGCTGGTGCGCAAGGCCGTGATTGCTGGCAACTGGAAGATGCACATGAATTGCGCGGAGGCCCTGGCCTTCTCCCAGTCCTTCCGGGCCCAGGTGGAGAACCTCCCAGAGGATCGGCAGGTGGTCATTGCCCCCCCCTATCTGGCGATTCCCACCCTGAGTGAGGCCCTGAGCGGCACTCCCGTGGCCATCGCGGCCCAAAATGTGCATTGGGAAGAAAAGGGCGCTTACACCGGCATGGTGTCAGCGCCGATGCTGCTGGAGCACGGCGTCACCCACGCCATCGTTGGCCACAGCGAACCCCGCAAGTACTACAGCGAAACCGACGAGCAGATCAACATGCGGGCCCGGACGGCCCAGCACTACGGCCTGATCCCGATCCTCTGCGTCGGTGAAAGCCTGGATCAACGGGAAGCCAAGGAAACCGAGCGCGTCATTCACCGCCAGGTGGAACAGGGCCTTGAGGGCATCGACTCCGGCCGGCTGATCGTGGCCTATGAACCGATCTGGGCGATCGGCACCGGCAAAACCTGTGCAGCGGAGGAGGCCAACCGCATCTGTGGCCTGATTCGTGGCTGGGTTGGCAACCCCGAGGTGATCGTCCAGTACGGCGGTTCGGTCAATCCCGCCACCATCGACGACCTGATGGCCCAGCCGGAAATCGATGGAGCCCTCGTGGGGGGCGCTTCCCTGGATCCCATTGGTTTTGGCCGCATCGTCAATTACCAGGTGCCGGTTGGGGCGGGATGATGGATTGATTGTTTATTTGCTTGAAGGCAGGCTTAAGAAATTCAGCAAGAACGACTCCTAAAAGTCGCCATGTCACCAGGACGTTTACGGTGATTCCATTCAGAGAAATGGAAAATATCCATGGCATTTGCTTTTCTTTTACCAGCTTGTTTCAGAAATTCCCTAGGCCATCGCCAGCAGCTTTGGCTGGCGATGGCCCCCTTGATGGCTGGGCTCGTTGGAGCTAGCCCAGTGGGGGCCATCAGTCTTAGTGCCTATTACAACAACCTTCAGCCCGTCACCAATTCAATGGGTCTTTTGCCAAAATCCCCCGTTGGCATTTTGCAACCTGGAGTGGCCCAGTGCCAGAACGGTGCCACCTTGACGGCGCCTGCTTTCAACAGTTTCCTGAGCGCCTCCAATACCTATACGGGTTGTAACTGGGGCACCGTTGCTAATCCGGCTTACATGGGAGGTGATGCGGTGGCAACGATCTCGAATCTAGGTCTTAATAGTTATGACCTGAGCCTGAAGCTGACCAATTTCAGTCTTAATAGCACCAATGTGCCGCCCCCGGCCAATGAATACGTCTATGTCAATCTCTGGGAGAATATCGTTGGTTTGCCGATCAGTTCTACTGCGGTCTGGAGCGGAGTCCTCAGTGCCATTGGTACCTATGCACGCACCAGTGCGAACGATGTCCTCGGCATTGAACCGATTGCCACGGTGTTTGATACCGGTTCGAGTTCGTGGGTGGCCGCTTCCACGTTCTTTGGGGGGATTCCCCCGGGGCTGAGTGGACCCTTCAGTGCCAGTACCAGCGTGGCCAACCTCACGCCCTATGTCTTTGGAGGGGGAAATCTGCGTGTGGGGGTGGAAACCATCCTGTTGATGAACAACCTCGATGGCCTCGGTGGCGATCAAATCAATCTGCCCACCAGCCTGGAACTCACGATGCGCCTCCGGGATCCCTCCCCCCCGGCCCCAAACGTGCCGGTTCCCTTGGCCGCTCTTGGCGCCGCGGCTGGTTGGGGTTGGAGCCGTCGTCTGCGGCGCCGCTGCCGGGCCAGCACCCCCAGGGTTGTTAACCACGGACGGTAGGGGCCGAAGGCCCCCCCTACTGTGGAAGTCCCCTCAAACTTGATCCGATTTCCTCTTCCCGCTCCACCTCCAGCCCGAGTCGTCGACCCCGTCGGCTGGGCCCCCCCGCGACAGCGGCGGCCCCAGCCGCCGGGCAGGTAGGGCGGCTTACTGATCCCGGGCTTGCCCCACCCCTGGGGGGCGAATCCGCCGACCCTCCCCTGCAGGGTCGCACCGACAAGCTGATCATCCAGGCCCCGGAAGCGGCCTTGGCCGCTGATTTCGCCGCCCTTGGGCTCTCCGAGCCCCTGGTCAAGGCGGTGGCAGCCAAGGGCTACCGAACCCCCTCGCCGATCCAACGCCAGTGCATTCCAGCGGTGCTGGAGGGTCTGGATGTGATGGCGTCGGCCCAGACCGGTACCGGCAAAACCGCCGGTTTCACCTTGCCGTTACTCGAGCGCTTGCGCCATGGTCCCCCCGCCCGGGCCGGTGTGGTGCGGGCCCTGGTGTTGACCCCGACCCGCGAGCTGGCCGCCCAGGTGGCCGAGAGTGTGGTGGCCTATGGCCGCTATCTCGATCTGCGCAGCGATGTGGTGTTTGGGGGGGTCAGCCCCAATCCCCAGATCAGCCGACTGCGCCGCGGCACCGATGTATTGGTGGCCACCCCAGGTCGGCTGATGGACCTGCAGCAGCAGGGGGCCCTCAAGCTCGACCGGGTGGAGATCCTGGTGCTCGATGAGGCGGACCGCATGCTGGACATGGGCTTCATCCGCGATATCCGGCGGATCTTGGCCCTGATGCCGGCCCAGCGCCAGAACCTGCTGTTTTCGGCCACCTTTTCCGCCGAGATCCGCCAGCTGGCGACAAGCCTGCTGCACCAGCCCGTGCAGCTGCAGGCCACCCCGGAGAACCAGGCGGCCCCCCTGGTCCAGCAAGTGCAGCACCCCTGCGACATGGCCCGCAAGCCCGATCTGCTCTGCCACCTGATTAAGAGCCAGGATTGGCAGCAGGTGCTGGTGTTCTCCCGCACCAAACACGGCGCCAACCGGCTGGCCGACCGCTTGGAGCAGGAGGGCATCTTGGCCGCGGCCATCCACGGCAACAAGAGCCAGGGGGCCCGCACGCGGGCCTTGGCTGGCTTCAAGAGCGGTGAGGTGCGGGTGCTGGTGGCCACGGACATTGCCGCCCGGGGCATTGACATCCAGCAATTGCCCCATGTGGTCAACCTGGATCTGCCCAATGTGGCCGAGGACTACGTGCATCGCATCGGCCGCACCGGCAGGGCCGGCCTGACCGGCCATGCCGTCTCCCTGGTGGCTGCCGAGGAGCACGAGCTGCTGCGGGCCATCGAACGGCTCACCGGGGCACCGCTGCCCCGCCAGGAGGTGCCGGGCTTTGAACCAAAGGTGCTTTCCGCCCCCCCCCTCGACCTCAGCGGTGGCCGTGGACGCTCCCGGCCCCCAGCAGGGGGCCGGCCAGGCGGAGGCCGATCGACGGGGTCCCGCCCTGAGGGGGCCTTGCGGGGTCGCCGCAGCGAGGGGCGACCCGATCGCCGCGGCGGCGAAGGCCGCTCCGGCGGGGGCGGCGGTGGACGGGGGGGGCGTGCCGGCTGAATGGCAGCGATGGCGACAGTTTCGCTGGGCGGGTTGGGTTGCAGTGGGTGACGAACAGTTCCAAGTCATGCCCTACGAACCTGGCTCCCCCGAATGCCGCGTCCTGATCGACTGCAAGGCCCAGATCGAATCGATGCTGCTGACCCTCTCCCGCATCGATAACAGCCGCCACATCCAGGACCAACAGGTGTCGGTGCACAACCAGCAGGACTGTCTGCACGAACTGCATCGCCGCCAACCCCTGGCCGCCCTGGCCGGGGAATAGGGGACTCCTGGGCGCCTGCCTAGGATTCGTCCAGCTTCTGCGGTTGTCACCGCTTCCGCTTCGCATGGCCCCAGCTGCTTCCCAGGTCGCTGCCTCCCCCGCTCTCGCTGCCCCAGGCGCGGCCTGGGAAGCGGTGATCGGTCTCGAAACCCACGTGCAGCTGGGCACCGCCAGCAAGATCTTCAGCCCCGCCTCCACCGCCTTCGGCGATGACCCCAACACCCACATCGACCCCGTGGTCTGTGGGTTGCCCGGCACCCTGCCGGTCCTCAATGCCAAGGTGCTCGAATATGCCGTCAAGGCTGCCCTGGCCCTGAATCTGAAGGTGGCAGCCCATAGCAAGTTCGATCGCAAGCAATATTTTTATCCGGATCTGCCCAAGAATTATCAAATCTCCCAGTTCGACCAGCCCATCGCCGAGGACGGCTGGATCGAGGTCGAAGTGGCCGAAAAGGGCAAGGAAACCTATCTCAAAACCATTGGGATTGAGCGCCTGCACATGGAAGAAGATGCGGGCAAGCTGGTGCATGCCGGCAGCGATCGCTTGGCGGGCAGCAGCCATTCCCTGGTGGATTACAACCGCGCCGGCGTCGCCCTGGCCGAAATCGTCAGCAAGCCGGATCTGCGCACGGGCCGGGAGGCGGCAGAGTACGCCTCGGAGATTCGCCGCATCATGCGCTATCTCGGCGTCTCCGATGGCAACATGCAGGAGGGTTCCCTGCGCTGCGACGTCAATATCTCGGTGCGGCAGGGCCCCGACGCCCCCTTTGGCGTCAAGGTGGAAATCAAAAATATGAATTCCTTCTCGGCGATCCAGAAGGCCTGTGAGTATGAAATTCAACGGCAGATCAAGGCCATTGAGGCCGGCGAGCCGATCGTGCAGGAAACCCGCCTTTGGGATGAGGGCAAGCAGCTCACCAAGAGCATGCGAATCAAGGAAGGATCCAGTGACTATCGCTATTTCCCAGAACCGGATCTGGGGCCCATCGAGGTGAATGGAGCCCAGCGCCAGGCCTGGTTATCTGAGTTGCCCGAGTTGCCCTCCGCCAAGCGGCACCGCTACGCCGACCAGCTGGGCTTGTCCATCTACGACGCCCGGGTGCTCACCGATGAGCGGGCCATGGCCGAATACTTCGAGGCGGTGGTGGCGGCGGGAGCCGAGGCCAAGGGGGCCGCCAACTGGATCTGTGGCGACATCGCCGCCCATGTCAACGCCAACCGCCTCGATTACGCCACCTTGCCCCTGCGTCCCGAGCAATTGGCCGAACTGGTGGGCTTGATCGAAGCCAACACGATCAGCGGCAAGATCGCCAAGGAGATCCTGCCCGAGCTGCTGGAACAGGGGGGCTCCGCCAAGGCGATCGTGGCGACCAGGGGCCTGGGCATGATCAGTGATCCAGCGGCCATCGGCACGATTGTCGATGGCTTGCTGGCGGCCCATCCGGCCGA
>JAPLIF010000272.1 GCA_026389255.1 Cyanobacteriota bacterium | reverse complement strand
CGAACGCTTTTTCCGGGTCGAGAATGCGGTCCACACCGAGGCGGGAACCGGCCTGGGGCTAGCCATTGTCCGGGGCATTCTCGACAAACACGGCACCCGGATTCAGATGGCCAGCGAACCTGGGGTGGGCACCACCTTCTGGTTCGACCTGCCCCTGGAATCCTCCGACCTCGATGAACTGGCCCTGCAAGCCGAGCGCCGCAGCAGCGAACAACCACCGCTCGCCGCCAGCTGGATCGCCTAGGCCATGGCCGCTTCAACGCCGCCCCCAGCGACGCCCCTGCCACCCCAGCTGGTTGGGCCCGAACGGCAGGCTCAACTCGCCAAACTGGGCTTTCTGGCCGGCCCAATCCCAGCCACTAGCGACAGGGAAACCTCCCTGGCGACCAGGGATTTCCAACGCCGAGCCCGGTTACGGCCCGATGGCATCATCGGCCCCCGCACCAGCGCGGCCTTGGACGCCGCCCTAGCCCGCCCCGGCCAAGGCCCCACCAGTCCCTACCGACAGCTCAGGCAGCAGGGCCAAGACCTGCAGGCACAAGGCCTGGCCAGTGACGACCACCTGCCCCTCCTCGATCGGGGACTAGCCGGTTCGCCCTTCGCCGCCGCGGTGCCGGCGTACGCCCGCCAGCTCGAACAGCTGCCCCCCGATCTCGTCCCCTATCCGGCGGCGAGCCCCGGCTTTGGCCCCTATCCCCGCCGGGGCGAAGCTCCGGCGATCCTGTCGGGACAAGCTGGCTTGGGCGGCCTGGAATTCCTCAGCGAGGCGGTGACCCAGGCCTGTGTGGCCGTCGGCAGCTTCGGCGCCGAGCAGCCCCTGCGGGTGCGCTGGTATGGCCGCCAGGCCCAGAACTGCAATGTGCAGTTCTGGAGTGCCACCAAAATCGCCGCGGCTTTGCATGTGCTCTGCCAGGCCAACCGCCGCAGCCCCATGACCCCCATTGGCGCCTGTCGAATCGGCCCGGGGGAAGGGGGTGGGTCGGAGGGACTCCCCCAGAGCCGCGCCAGCGGCATCGCTTTTAGCGAAGGTTTGGGCGAAGGCTTTGGCGACCTGTTTCGCGAGATGGTGAGCTATGAGAAAGACGCCCAATCTCCGGGCCACTCCAATGCGGTGGGGGCCCTGTTCAAGACCCTGGTGAACCCGGGGGAGGAGAACGTGCAGGAATGGCTGCGCCAGCTGGCGGGCAACCCAAGCCTGGTGCTGATGGGCCGCTACGGCACACCCAGCTATGTCGAGAACGGCGCGCTGTTTGGCCCCCCGGGGCTACTGGTGGGATACCGCCAACCGGCCCGCAGCCGCAACCTGGTGAGCGCCGCCGATCTGGTGCGGCTCCTGACCCTGGTGGGCTGGCACCGCCAGCTGGGGCCCGATCAACGCCTGGCCGGCGCCCAGTGGACCAGCCTCCGTACCGTGGTGGAGGGCTTGGGCCATGACAGCGCCCGCTACATCGATGCGGCCCTGACCCACCTGGGCCTGGTCGATGCGGTGGCATGCCCCGTGATTCTCTCCAAGCTGGGCTACGGCGCCGAAACGGGGGATCCAGAGATAGACGCCCTCACCTACGCCGCCTTTGCCCAGTTCAGCGACCACCGCAGCGGCCCTCCCCGGCAGCGCAGCTTCGCCCTGGCCCTGCGCATCCCCACGGCCCCCGGCGCCGGAGTGGGCCATGACGCCCGCATGGCCGCCGAAGTGACCGAAATCGTGCGGCGGGTGTTTGCGGAGGAGCTGGGCTGAGGGGGAGATGGGGTGGATTGAATCTGTGGTGGCGAAGCTGGAGCCCCCAAGTCCTCAGGAATCGATAAACCACCCCCAATGGAGAGGCATTAGCGAAAGTCTGTTGCCTTTAGGAGAAAAACCGCTTTAGATCCAGCAAAACCTGATTGCAAAGCCCAGGAAGTCCACCGCAAAAGATACGGTTAAAAAGAATCGTTGAAACTGGGATCATGGGCAGAGTAGATGAACTGAAGATGAGCCAGAGCAAGGCTACGGAGCTCGCTAACTTGATTTCGATCGCCTGTGAAAAAAACAAAATATGCATGGAATATTATGCCCACGAGGCCCAAGAACCCATCAAGCTTTTTAATGAAGAATTAACCTGCAATGAAAGTCCATTCTTTGATGAAACATGCCCAAGTCATAGCGAAGGAAATCAATATGAAGTGATTTCATGGCTGTGGCACACCGATAGACCCGTAGGCATGATGCATACATTGCGCACTCTTCCCATGGGATACATCGCCGCCAACCATGCAAAAAAAGAGCTGTTCATTGTCTTTAGAGGGACACTGACCAGTGATGAATGGAAAAATAATTTAATCACGCAGCCCTCATCCACCATTGGAAATGCCCCTAACCTTGGCAAGGTCCACAAGGGATTCAACAATATATTTAGCCTTGATTACCATAGTCGACTCGAAGAACATACAAGCTTCTTAACGCAAATAGAAAAATCCATCGGGACTTACCACGAGCCTCCCCTAAGTCGCCAATCCAGCATAAAAGATACAATCCATGAAAAGGTGATCAACGACCGTTGGCTGGACAAAGGCTATAAGATATTTATCACCGGCCATAGCCTGGGCGGGGCCTTGGCGATGCTGGCTGGCTTACTTCTGATAAGCCATGACTCAAATGGCTACAAACCAATCACAACTATTTGCACTTTCGGGGCACCCAGAGTTGGAAATCAGGATTTTAGCCTATGGTTTGACAACGTATCTATTGTTAGATATGTGAATAGCGAAGATATTGTTCCAACAATTCCGCCCCCAACGTCGAAACTATTTGGCGCAGACATGAATGAATTTAATAGCGATAAGGTTAAGGCACAGAGGCAGCAAGGGCTAGAAAATATCGACAAAACCTTTGCGTTTACCCAGGGGGCCATGAACGACGATTGGCTGGCCAATGATGCGAAATCGACGAAGGAAGCTTTTGTGCACATTGGCGCAATCCGTAGCTTCACCCTAAACAAAGGAAGCATTAGTTATAATCACAATCTGACTGAGACCTACCGGGAAGGAATAGGCATTGTGGCGGATGAGAACAATACCCACCGATCCAATATTGAACCGGAAACCGTCCTGATTGAACCGGAATCCGCCCTGATCTTGTCCCTAGAAATCTGATCCAAGTGACGAGGCCTTTAGGGACAGTGTTGGCCCCCATGCAGACACCGTTGGCTGGGCAGCGGTAGCGTCGCTCAAGACACCTCTCCTCCCCCGCCCCAACCCATGCAGCTGCGCCATGTGATCAAACTCCACAAGGGATTGACGGCCCCGGTGGTGGCTGGCCTAATGCTGTCCTACGGCAACTTCTCCATGGGCGCCTGGGTGTACCTGGCCCTCCATGGCACTTACGGAATGCTGTGGCTCCTCAAGGAACGCATCTTCCCCGACCGCCAGTGGCAGCAGGCGATCGGCTGGCCCCAGGCCATCGTGATGTTCGTTCTCCTGGGTCTGTACTGGCTGGCCCCATTTCTGCTGATTGCCTCTGGAGCGTTGCCGCCCCTGCCGCTGCTGGCGGGCGCCATCGCGATCAATCTGCTGGGTGTGTTTCTGCATTTCGCCAGTGATGCCCAAAAGCATTTCGTGCTCCAGGTGCGACCAGGACTGATCGAGGATGGCTTTTTCGCCCGTTGCCGCAACACCAACTACCTGGGCGAGGTGCTCATCTACCTCTCCTTCGCCATGCTGGCGATGCACTGGTTGCCCTATGCGGTATTGGCCGCTTTTGGCCTGGCGGTGTTTCTGCCCAACATGCGCAAAAAGGATGCCTCGCTCGCCCGCTATCCCGGCTTTAACGCCTACCGCGACCGTAGCGGGCTGCTGTGGCCAAAGGGGCTGGGCTGAGATCGTTCAGCCCTCCAGCACGGCGACGCAGCGTCCACACAGGCTGGGGTGGGCCGAGAACTGGCCGATGTCGGTTTCGTAGTGCCAGCAGCGCTCGCATTTCTGACCTTCGGCCCGGGCGATTCGCACGGTGAGGCCCTCCTCCGTCGCCTCGGCGAGGACATCAGTGGGGGGCTCGCCGCCGATCTGCAGGCCGGAGACCAGCAGCCAATCGGCCAGGTTGTCCACCTCCGGATGGGGGCTGGTTTCCAGCAGGGCGAGGGCCTGACGCAGATCCTGGCTGGCCTCGCCTGGGGCCCATGCGAGATGCACCTGGGCTTCGAGCGAGGAGCCGATCGCCTCGCCATCCTGCTGCGGTTGGCCGGCCCCGCCCTGGGACTTGCGGCAGGTCTCCAACTGGCGATTGACCAGGGTGCGCAGCGCCAGGATTTGCTCCAACGGGGGCTCCAGCGTTGGGTTGCGCCACTCCTCCGGGACCACAGGCCAGCCCCGCTCAAACACCGAGGCCTCGGCCACCGGATAGGGCAGGTTCTGCCAGATGTCTTCGGCCATGTGGCAGAGCACTGGGGCAATCAGGCCGGCGAGGCGCTCCACCACCAGATGCAGCACGGTCTGGCAGCTGCGGCGCCGGAAGGAGGCGGCCCCACTGACGTAAAGCCGATCCTTGGCGATGTCGAGGTAGACATTGGAGAGATCCACCACGCAGAAGTTCTGCAGGGCCTGGAAGAAACGATAGAATTCATAGCGTTCAAAATCGGTACTCACCGCATCAATCAGCTTGGCGGTGCGCTGCAGCATCCAGCGATCCAGGAGCGGCAAATCGGCAATCGGCACCGCGTCCGTGCTGGGATCAAAATCATGCAAATTACCCAGCAGATAGCGGGCCGTGTTGCGCACCTTGCGGTAGACATCCGCCAATTGCTTGACAATGCCGGGCCCCAGGGGCACATCGGCGGAATAATCCACCGAGCTCACCCACAGGCGCAGCACATCGGCCCCGTAGGCAGGCTCCTGCTTTTCGTTCTTGCCCCCCTCCACCAGCACGGCCGGATCGACCACATTGCCAAGGGATTTGCTCATCTTGCGCCCCTTCTCATCCAGGGTGAAGCCATGGGTGAGCACCGTTTTGAAGGGGGCCTCACCGTTGACCGCCACCGAGGTGAGCAAACTGCTCTGGAACCAGCCCCGGTGCTGATCGGAACCCTCCAGGTATAAATCAGCCGGATAATTCAGCCCCGTGGTGGCGACCGTCCCGCCGGGCACCAGGCCCCCCAGCACCCCCGCCCAGGAGGAGCCCGAATCAAACCACACATCCATGGTGTCGGTGCCCTTGCGCCACTGGTCGGCCTCACCGGCCCGCCCGGGGGGCAGCAGGTCGGCCTCGCTGCGCTCCCAC
>JAPLIF010000162.1 GCA_026389255.1 Cyanobacteriota bacterium | reverse complement strand
ACCAGGGCCACCAAGGCGATGCCGTTTTCCAGGCCCCCCAAGGGCACCAGGGCCAGGGCCGCCGCCGCCGCCAGCAGCGGATCGAGGAGCACCGCCGTCAAGGCCATCGGGGTTCCCGTCCTGCTGGGCAAGGCGGCATGACCCAGGCGGAGGGCCTGAACCCGGTTGGCTAAATGCCACACCCCCCCCGGCAAAAATTTGCCCATGTTGGTGGTCAGATAAAGGCGGACCAGGGGCTCCAGCCGCGGTCGCAGTCCCAGCCAGCGCAGGATGACGGCCCAGGAGAGTCCATTCACCACCAGGCTGAGCAGGCTGATGCCCACCCCCAGGGTCAGCCAGAACAGGCCCTGGGTATCCGGGCGGTATTGGATCAGTTGGCGGCCGTGTTGGAGCAGGGCCGCCAGGATGAAGCCAAGGCTGACCAAGGTGATCAGGGGGCGCAGACCGCCAGGAAGTCCCCCTGCAGGCCATCGCAAGCGGCGCCACCAGCCCTGGCTTGGCAGCTTCAGCTTCAGTGGCAATTTCAGTGGCAGTTTTAGGGGCAATTTCAGTGGCAGTGGCCTGGGTCCTAGGCGCGGCCAGGTCCAATTAGGCCCTTTCCAGTTCGAGTTCCAGCGCCAGCGCCCCTTCCATTTCCAGGGCCATGCAGGGGGCGCCATCAGGGCAGATCCCCCTCAAGGGATTCAGGGATGGGAAGGCCCGTGTGGGGCGCGGAGGGGGGGTGCATGAAGGGCTCGATCTGGCGTCTCACCTCCCGCAGGGATAGTCCATGCCGGTGGGCCAGATGGGCCAGGTCCCCATGCTCGGCTTTGGCGCGCCAGTCCCCATCGGGTCCCTGGGCCCATTTGCTTCGAACGGGGCCCAGGGGAGTGGCGTGGGATTCGATCTGCCGTGGCAGACACCAGCGGCTTAGCCGTTGCTCCCGCACCCCCAGGGTGGTGCCATGGCGCCACCAGATCCGTCGCAGGTCGGCGGCGAGGGCCGGTGGGGCCAGGGCGCTCACCAGGCTGCCCTGGCGTCCCTTTTTCATGGTGATCGCTGTGGTGAAGACCTCCAGCGCCCCCCCGTGGCGCAGGGCTTCCGCCAGGAACGCCAGGTCTTCAGCGGTGGCGTCATCGATCTGGGCCTCCTGGAGCAGCAGGGTCTCCTCCCGTTCGTTGGCGGCTGCCGGCTCCCCAGGCTGCGGTCCTGCGGCCACGGGCCGCAGCAGCAGGGCCCTGAGCAGGTTGGGACGATCAAGGCAGCGGCTGCCAAGGCCCACGCCGACCGCCTCGGGTACCCCACCGGGCGCCACCCCGAAACGGTCCGCCCAGCAGGCCATCAGCGCCAGTCCGGTGGGGGTGGTGAGCTCGGCCGCCGGAAAGCGACTGCTATCGGCCAGGGCCAGCCCCCGCCGCCGGGCGATTTCCAGCACCGCCGGGGCCGGCAGGGGCAGGCGGCCATGGGCGGTGTGAACATCGCCATGGCCGGCGGGTGGCACGCCGCAACTCACTTGGCTTACACCTAAGTGCAGCATTGCGGCACAGACGCCCACCACATCCACCAAGGAGTCGAGGGCTCCGACCTCGTGGAAATGCACGGCCTCGGCGGGATGGCCATGGACTCTGGCTTCGGCTTCCGCCAGCAGCAGGAAAACCTCCCGTACCCGCTGGGCCAGGGGCGGGTCCAGGGGAGCCGACTCCAACAGATCGCGCAGCTGCCCCCAGGGGCGATGGTGGGGCTCCTGTTCCAGGGAATGCACCTCCAGGTGCAGGCCCCGCAGGCCCAAGCTGCGCCGTTCCTCCAGCTCCAGGCGATAGCGCCCTGCCAGGCCGAGGGCCGCCAGCGGCGCATGGATGGCGGCCTCCGGAACGCCGAGATCCAGCAGGGCCGCCAGCACCATGTTGCCCGCCAAGCCCGTGGGGGCGTCGATGTGGAGGAGGGTCACGGGCCGAGCGCCGGGATCGGGCGCCCCAGCCGCGGGGCGCCATTCAGCAAGCGCTCCGCCTCTGCCTCGAGGTCGTCCTGGTGCTGGCGCAACCATTGGTCCACCTCACGGCGGGCACGACGCTGCTCCAGCTTGGCAGTGGCCACGTCCTGGCCGGAAAGACCCCAGAGGCGACCCAGCAGGGCGCGGTCATCCGCCCCGCCGACACTCTCGCCATAGAGCAAATCCTCAGCCGCCATCCCCGCCAGCAGGACGCGGCTCCAACGGCGCAGGTCGTCGAGGGGGAGCCGGGCCGTTGCGGGGGGATCAAACTCCGTGCTGCCCCCGCAGGCCAACCCTGCCTGGAGCGCGGCCAAGCTGCCCACCAGCACCCTTCGCACCGCCAGCCCCTCGGCCTGGGCCACCAGGGCATGGCCC
>JAPLIF010000182.1 GCA_026389255.1 Cyanobacteriota bacterium | reverse complement strand
TTGGCTGGCTGGAGAAGCGGTTCGTCTCGATCGTGCTTTCCCTGTTGGCCGTGGTGGCCTTCGGCGGCATGCTGCCGGCCCTGCTGCCGTTTTTGAGTCCGGCCGGAGTCAGCTGGATCGGCCACGCCTCCGGGTTTGTGGGCGGCATGCTGGCGGCCCTGGCGATTCACCGGGAAGCCACCCCCCAGGCCTGAACCATGGCCCGGGGGACCGTTTTTTGTGTTTGGTGGGCTGTCCTGGCCTGGACGAGTGGGCCGGTCTCGGCCCAGGCCCTCGGCGCCCTGATCCAGGTGCAAGGCCAACCCCTGGCCGGCGGCAGGGTCAGCGGCAGCGCCGTCGTGCCCCTGGAGCGGGCCAGGGGGGGAGACACCCCCGTTTTGACGTTCGCCACGGATCGGGGCCCCGTGCGCCTGCTGCTGGATACCGGGGCCACCTCCTCGATGGTGCGCCCCGAATTGGCAGCCCGGCTGGGGCTGCGGCCCCTTCCCCTGGCGCCGGGGTCCTTGCGCCTGGCCGGGGGGGGAGCCGATTGCCAGTCCCTGCGGCCCCAACGCCTGCCCTTGCCCCCCCTGCGCATGGGGGGCCTGCGCCTGGTGGGGGTGGAGGCCCTGATGCTGCCGGTGGCGGCCCTGCCGGCGGGGGTGGATGGGGTGCTGGGGGTGCCGAGCCTGCGGCTGCTGCCGGTGGCCGTCGATCCCCTGGCCCAGCAGCTCAGCCTGGGCCCTCGGGCCTTGGCCCCCCGGTCCTTGGGCCCCCGGTCCTTGGGGCTCCAGCCGCGACAAACGTTGCCGCTGCGTTGGTTCCGGGGGGTGCCGCTCGTGGGCCTCCAGACCCTGGCCGGTCGGGTCGAAGCCCTGGCGGATAGCGGTGCCGAGGGTCTGTTCCTGAGTCCGGCCCTGGCGGCACGGCTCCATCCCCTCAATCACCCTGAGCCATTGGAGATGGTGGGCTTTTGCGGCATCCAGACGGTGCAGCGCCAGAGCTTTGTGGGGTTGGCGTTCGCCCCGCCCCTTTCCGGCGCCCAGGCGCCGCCGGAGTCATGGCAGCCAGCGGCCCTTGAGCCAGCGGCTCTGGAACAGCCCAGGGAGGGGATCATCACGCAGAACCCGATTTTCAGCCAGCTGGGCGTGGCGGCGATTGTGGGCCAAGAACTGTTGCGGCAGCGTCGCCAGCTCTGGCGCCTGGACCTCAAGGAGCCGCGACTGGAATTGTGGTGATCGTGCCTATGGCGACCGGGGAAACGGAAAAAGGGGTTTGGGGTGGATAGGGTTGAGAGCGATGGACTTCACGCCTTACCTCACCACTCTTGAAGGAGGCAGCCTGGAGGGAGCCCTGCTCTCGGTGGCGGTCAAAGGTCGGGTGGCGATTGCCATGAAAGGCCGCTTTTTGTTGCGGGCCATCTGCGAGAGCGTTCACGACCGCAGTCGCATTGGCTGTGCCGTCACCAGGGAGGAAACCTGTCTTGATTATCTGGCGGAGGCGGGCCAGGAACCCTGGGAGCTGCTGATTTGCACCGACCACCTGGAGAGTGGCACTGGCTTTGAACTGGCTCGCAAGGGCAAGGCCCTCTGGCCCGATCTCAAGGTGGTTGTGCTGGCCCTCGGCGATGTGATTCCCGCTGAGTACGCCGACGCCTCCTGGTTGGAAGCGGTGGTGGCCGAGGCCGATGTGGTGGCGGACCAGCGTCCCCTGCAGGCCGCGCTGCTGGCTGTGATGGGCCACCACTCCTACCGAAGCCCCTCCCTGCGGGGTGGGACCCTTCCCTATCTGAGTTGTCCACGCCTGACGCCAAGGGAATATCAAGTGCTCGATCGGCTGGCCTGCGGCCTGAGCGATCGCGAAATTGCCCGGGAGTTGATGGTCAGTGAAGCCACCGCCCGCACCTACACCAAGCGCCTGCTCCAGACCCTGGGGGTCAACAATCGCCTCCAGGCCGTCCTCAAGGGCATGCGCTGCGGCATGGTCCAGATCTGATCCCGGGCCCGTTCGCTACGAACAGAGGCTCCAGCAACTAGCAGGCACAGTGAGAAGGTGCATGGGCCGTTGGTTTGAGCGTTTCCACTTTCCGGGCCGAGGGCCCGGCTTCCCCGCCCATCCCCCTGCTACCGACGCCGGTGCTGCAGGGGCTCAACCAGCGGCGGGATGGACCTGGCTGGCGTCAGCTGCTGCTGCATGGGCTGGTGTTGCTGGTGGGGGGCGTCCTGTGGGCCTTGCCGCCCATGGCGCTCTCCGGTCTGCCTCTAGGCCTGGCCTGGGGCCTGAAGCTGCTGGGGTTGCTGCTGCTGGGGTGGGGCCTGGCCTTCGCGTTTTGCGCCATGCACGAATGCGGCCACCGCACCGCGTTTGCTGGCCGCCGCCTCAATGACACGGTGGCCTGGTGGGCCGGGGTGCTGAGTTTTTACAACGCCGATTTTTATCGGCGCTATCACCAATGGCACCATCGCTACACCCATCTCCCCGGGCTTGATCCCGAGTTGGAGGAGGCGCCACCGACCACTCGGCTGGGATATCTGCTCGAGCTGAGTGGCCTGCCCTGGTGGATCGGCAAGGTGCGCTCCCATTGGCGGGGGCTGCGGGGCGATTTCAGCGACGCGCCTTACATTCCGGCCGATGCGGCCGCGGCGGTGCGGGCGTCGATCCAACGTCAGTTGGGCCTTTACCTACTGCTGTTGCTGGTCGGCCTGCTGCTGGGGCATGCCAGCTTGCTGCGCTTCTGGTTGCTGCCCCTGGCGCTCGGCCAACCGCTGCTGCGCTTTGTGCTGCTGGCCGAGCACGGCGGCTGCCCCTGCGTCCCCGAAGGCGAACGCAACACCCGCACCACCTTGACCCTGGCGCCCCTGCGTCGCTTGATGTGGAACATGCCGTTCCACGCCGAACACCACCTGTTGCCGTCCGTTCCCTTCCATGCCCTGGCGGCAGCCCACCAGCACCTGGCGCCCCGACTGGCGTTTCTGCAGAAGGGTTACGGGGCCTTGCATGCCTCCTTTCTGAGGCAGCCGAACCAGCTCTCCTTCACCACGGAAGCCTGAGTTGTGACGTCGGCTGCCGTTGACGATCAGACGTTTGAGCTGGGGGATTTTGAACTGGCCAACGGTTCGGTGCTGCCCCAGGCCCAGCTCAGTTATCGCACCCTGGGCAGCCTGCGGCCCGATCGCTCCAATCTGGTGCTGGTGCCCACCCCCTATGGCGCCTGGGCCCAGGATCAAACCTGGCTGATGGGAACCGTTTTGGATCCAGCCCGCTGGTGTCTGGTGGTGGTGGGCCAATTTGGCAACGGCCGCTCCAGCAGCCCCAGCAACAGCCATGGGGGCCCGATCGCTGGCGGCTGGCCCACCGGCCATGGCGACAACGTGCGGGCCCAGCGCCGTTTGTTGGAAGCGGTCTTCGCCGTGGAGTCTCCGGCCCTGATCTATGGCTGGTCGATGGGGGCCCAGCAGGCCTATCACTGGGGCGTCCTGGAACCGGAGCGCAGCCAGCGCCTCTGCTGCATCTGCGGCACCGCCCGCACCACAGCCCACAACCGCCTGTTCCTGCTGAGCCTGCGCTCGGCCCTGACCACCGATCCCGCCTGGAACGGCGAGCGGTTTGAGGCCCCGCCAGAAAGGGCATTCCAAAGCTTCGCCCTCATCTACGCCAGCTGGGCGGCCAGCCAGGCCTTTTACCGGCAGGGCCTCCATCGGCGCCTCGGCTACGCCACAGTCGACGATTACGTGGAACGCAGTTGGTTACCCGCCTACCGCCGCCACGATCCCCACGACCTGCTGGCCATGCTGGATGTCTGGTTGGCCTGTGACGTCGCCCAGGCGGCGGGCCTATCGAGCGGGGATGACCAGGCGGATCTGGCCGGGGCCCTGGGGCGGGTGAGGGCCCGCACCACCGTGGTGGCCTGCGGGCAAGATCTGTATTTCCCGCCCGAGGATTGCGCCGCTGAGGCGGCCCTGATCCCGGGAGCCCGCTTCGAGAGGCTGGAGTCGCCCCTGGGCCATCGGGCCGGCAACCCCAGGGACTCCCTGGCGGAGCAAGCCCGCCTGCGCCAGATCGTTGAACAACTCTGCCAGGACTGAGGGTCCCAGCGCCTTGGGTTCACGCCCACTTCCCGGGACCGCGAGCCAAGCCAAGCCAAGCCA
>JAPLIF010000242.1 GCA_026389255.1 Cyanobacteriota bacterium | reverse complement strand
CATCGGCCTGGCCGAAGAGGGCAGCGTCACCCTGGAGGAGGCCAACCTGGAGGGGCCCTTGGTCGTGGTCACCGGATCGGAGAGCGATGGCCTTTCCCTGTTGACCCGCCGCAACTGCGACCAACTGGTGCGCATCCCCTTGCGTGGCGCCACCCCCCGCCTGAATGCCTCCGTGGCCACCGCCCTGTTGCTCTATGAGATCGCCCGGCGGGGCTGGATGGCGGGACTCCAAGGCACCGCCCCTGCCCCAAGGCTGGTGCGTCCTGCCATGGCCAGCACACCCCTCCTGGCTCTCGATGAAGAGCCGGAGGCCGACGCTTCCGACGCCGAGCCGGGCGACTCCCTGGAGGCCAGCGGGGATCTCCCCCAGGCCGTCAATGGTCCTGAAGGCCTCGAAACCCTGCCCATCGAAGCCCTGGAGATCCCTACCCAGCTGCCGCCGTCCCCCCAGGCCGCCCCAGCGATCAGCGCGGCGGAACCAGACCCGGGGGTGGCAGCAACAGCCGAACCCGAAGCGGTGGCAGAGCCCTGGCACGCCACCCTCGCCCATGGGGAGGCCCTGCCGGCTCCAGCCCCTGATCTTGGCCGGGAGGGGGACGGCGGGACCGAGGGACCCTGGGGTGCCGTTACGGCGCCCTCGCCCTTCGACAACGACATCCGTCTCTGAGCCCTTCTAGCGATGAACCCCCTCCACTGGACCGTGCGCCGCCTTGCCAATGGCTTCGGTCTGGCCTGGTGGGCGCAGGTGGAAAGTCGCTCGCCGGATGCGGAGTACTGGTTCGGACCCTTTGGGCGACGCCGCAGCCTTGATCTCGCCCTACCGGCCTTCCTGCGCGATCTGCAGGCCGAAGGACCCGCCTCGCTCCAGCACCGGGTCCTGCGCACCTGCCGCCGCGAACCCCTCACCATCTACAGCGAGGGGGCCCCGCCGGATCTGGGCCTGGGCTGAGGCAGGGCCGGCTGATAGCGTCCAGCCTCGTGACGCAAAGGGTCGATGGGCATCGCTGAATGGCGCCAGCGGTTGCGAAAGGGGGAGGTCTCGGCCCGGGAGCTGACCGAAAGCTGTCTGACCCGCATTGCATCGGTCGACGATCAGGTGCATGCCTTTCTGGAGGTGACCCGCGAACGGGCCCTCGCCGATGCTGACCGCATCGATATCGCCCGGGCTGCAGGGGAGGAACTGCCGCCCCTGGCCGGCATCCCCATCGCCATCAAAGACAACCTCTGCACCCGCGGGATTCGCACCACCTGCTCAAGCCGGATGCTTGAGGACTTTGTGCCCCCCTACGAGTCCACCGTCACCGAGCGCCTCTGGCGGGCCGGTGGGGTGCTGATCGGCAAGACGAACCTCGATGAGTTCGCCATGGGCAGCTCCACTGAGACCTCCGCCTTCGGCCCCAGCCGCAACCCCTGGAATCCCCAACGGGTGCCGGGGGGCAGTTCGGGCGGCAGCGCCGCTGCGGTCGCCGCCGGCGAATGCGTGGCGGCCCTTGGATCCGACACCGGCGGATCGATTCGCCAACCCGCCGCGTTTTGCGGCGTCGTTGGCCTCAAGCCCACCTACGGCCGGGTGAGCCGCTGGGGCTTGGTGGCCTTCGCCAGTTCCCTCGACCAGGTGGGACCCTTCAGCCACAGCGTTGCCGACAGCAGCGAAATCCTGCAGGTGATTGCGGGAGCGGACCCCAGGGATTCCACCTGCCTAACCAACCCCGTTCCGGACTATCTGGCCACCCTTGACCAACCCGTC
>JAPLIF010000282.1 GCA_026389255.1 Cyanobacteriota bacterium | reverse complement strand
AATTGCTTCGCATGCTTCGGCCCCATGGCCGATTGGCGATCGCTGATTGGAATCGTCGCGATCCAGACGACGGGCCCATGGATCGGTTGGAGATCTGGGTGATGCGCCAGTTACTCGACCAGTGGGCCCACCCTGAATTTGCCAGCATCAATGCGATGCGCCACCATTTCGATCGGAGTCCTTGGGCTGAGGGTTTACTGGTTGAAAGCGCTGATTGGTCAATTGCAACGGTCCCTTCCTGGCGTGACTCGATTCTTGAAGGTTTTAGGAGGCCAGGTGCAGTTTTAGGGCTGGGGCCAAAGGCTGTGTTTCAGGGACTACGCGAAACGCCCACATTGCTTTTGATGGACTGGGCTTTTCGCCATGGTTTGATGCAATTTGGCGTTTTTCGTGGCCAAAAGCCTAGTACTTGAAGCTGCACTTTCTATTTAGTTCTTGACAGTGTTAATATTTTCTGGCTGATTAAACACAGCTAGGGGATAGACTCCAAACAGGACTAGCTGTTCACAGAGAGGCCGCAAAGTGTCCATGGCGCGATTCAGGGGTGGCATGCCTTGAGTCAGGTCAAGGTCCACAAAAAAGATGTACTCGCCCATGGACCGTTTGGAAGGGCGGGATTCGATGCGGCTCATGTTGAGGCCTTCCTTGGCAAAACAACCCAGGGCATCGAGTAGGGCTCCAGGGCGGTTGCCCTGGAGCGAGAAAGCCAGGCTGGCAAGGGGCCCAATGCCAGCGTCAGGGGGTTGACGGCGTAAGAGCAGAAAGCGAGTGCAATTGCCTGCCACGTCGTTGATCGGATAGGCGATCACCTCCAGCCCATGCTCCCGGGCGGCCTCCAGCGAGGCGATGGCGGCCCGGAAGCGACTACCACGCACAAGCCGGGCTGCTTCAGCTGTGGAGCTGGTGGGTAACTGCAGGGCCCCGGGTAGGTGGTTGGCCAACCATTGGGGGCATTGGGCCAGGGCTTGGGGATGGGAGAGCACCTCACTGATGCCATCGAGCGGACCACTGCCAAGCAGGGCGTGACGGATCGGCAGCACTAGGCCATGGCAGATGACCAGGTCGGGGTACTGCCAGAGGGCATCCAGGCAGCTTGTGACGCCCCCCTCGACTGAATTCTCCACAGGGACCACGGCTGCCTCACAGTCCCCCTCGGCCAGGGCGCGGATCACCGCCTGGATGCCTGGTTGGGGAATGAACGTGGCCTCAAGCCCCTCCAACGCCGCGAGTTGTTTCGCAGCCTGTTCGCCGTAGGTGCCGACGGGGCCGAGATAGGCGAGGCGCATGGCCGGGGGGAGAGCGGGTCGATAGGATCATGCCTGCCGGTCCGCTGTCCATGGCCGTCGCGTTTAGTGCTCGACAGCAGCTCCGTTTGCCGGTTAACGAGCATGCGGACTGTCTGCGGGCCTACCTCAACGATGAACGCCGCGTGGTGGAGGCCCTATTGGATCCGACCCAACTCGAGATCCTTGGCCCAGGCCACTATCGCTACCACGTCACCCGGGTGCAGTTGTTCCACCTGCAGATCCACCCGGTGGTCGAAATTCAGGCCCGCCACCATCAAGGCCGACTGGAATTGGATTCACTTCACTGTCAGCTTGATGGTCTTGGTTTTGTGGAGGACTTCCAGCTGCAGCTCAACTCGTGGTTAGTGGCCGGTCCTGCCGGCCTGGAAGGCGAAGCGGCCCTAGCGGTCAGCGGCAGGCAGCCGGCCCTGCTGGCCCTGATCCCGCAGCGGTTGCTGGAGGCCACGGGACGCTCATTGCTTAACGGCATCTTGGGCAATATTCGCCATCGGGTCAGTCAGCAGCTCGTAGCCGATTTTCATCAGTGGTGTCTGTCGGGCCGTGGTGAAGGGCCCCGGGTGTTGCCCCTTCCCACCGCTTGAATGGATGCGGGGTTGACCTCCTGCCCCATGCCTCAGTGCAGGAAGCTTTGGCGATGGAGGGGGGTGGCTCCCAGCCTTGCGAGGGCTTCACGGTGCTGGGCGGTGCCATATCCGGAATGGCGTTCTAGTCCGTAACCCGGAAAGCGTCCGGCTAGGCGGCGGATCAGGGCATCCCTTTCCTCCTTGGCCATCACACTGGCGGCGGAGATCGCGGCGCAGTGCAGATCCCCTTTGATCAGGGTGCGCTGGGGGCCCTCCCAGCCCCTTAAGGGCAGCACCCCATCGATGAGAACCAGCTCGGGTGTGATCGAGAGTCGTTGCAGGGCGCGGGTCATGGCCCATTCGGTGGCCAAACGAATGCCATGGCGATCGATTTCTGCTGCGCTGGCCTGGCCGATCGCCCAGCTCAGGGCCTGGCTGCGCAGCAGGGGAACCAGCGCGGCCCGAGCCCGGGCCGTGAGACGTTTGCTGTCGGTGAGGCCAGCCTTTTGGAGTTTCGGCAGGGTACTGGAGGGCAGGATGACGGCTGCCGCAAATACTGGGCCGAAGAGGGATCCACGGCCTACTTCATCAATTCCGGCGCAAACGGCCGGATTGCGACCGCCCCAGACATCTGGCACCGCGCCTTGCTCAGGGGTCAGATGGTCGCCGACGAGCGCCGGCGCCGCCGCCGTGATTCATCGCTGCTGTCCCCCGGTTCTTCAGCTGGTGGGGCTTGGGTTACCAAGGGGAGCACGGGTAACGCAGGGGGTAGCTCCACCAAGGGGGGCAAGGTCGGCATGATGGGAATCGTCATGAGTTCTTGCCGATCTTCCCGGTCCAGCACGGTGCCCACGGTTTCGACGGGCTCCTGAACACTGGTTGCCTCGGTGCCCCTGGCATCGCCGCCCCGGCCGCGCCGGCGGCGACGGGATCCGTTCGACGCCAATTGCTGCCTGGCCTCTTCACGCACC
>JAPLIF010000244.1 GCA_026389255.1 Cyanobacteriota bacterium | reverse complement strand
GCCAGATCCCTGCGCAGTTCGCTGCGGGTGACCTCGGTGCCTCCCGAAACGGTCAGGGATTCATAAATCGAGCGCTCGAGTCGCTGGCGCTCGGGATGGCTCGCCAAACCCTCGATGATCACCTGGCTGAGCAACACCCGGGGCTCATTGGTAGCGGCGGGCGCTGGGGTGGCAGGCACTTGATAAGGATTGGCACCCTCGCCACCGGCGGGGTTTCCGCCCAGGCCCGCACCCGGGATCAGGGGCGTGCTGGGAACGATGGGGGCGCTGGGATTGGCGTTGGCCCCGAAGGGCGTCGTGGTGGTGGGCGCCGCGCCAGCCGCTGGGGCGACGGTTTTGACTGGGGAAGCGGGGGCCGGGACTTGGACTGCAGGAGCAACCTTGGTGGGAAGCGCCTCGGCTGGGGCCACCTTGGCGGGGGGCCCAGGGGTGGGAGCCACCGGCACAGGCACCCCCTTGGCGGGAACCACCGTTGCCGGGGCCGACTTGGCCGGCAGTATCAGGACCCCGGGGGTTTTCAGGGGGGCGGGTGTCGCCTGGGCCAGGGGGGTCAGGCTGGGCAGGGGAGGCAGGGGTTTGAGCGGCAGGGAGGGGATGGGGAGCGGCCCATTCCCTTGGTCTGCCGGGACCGAATTCACCCCCACGGCAGCTGCGGAGGGGCCAGAAGCCCCAAGGACCAGCCCCGCGAGCGCAGCGATTCGCCAGGAGGCTTCGGGAACCATGGGAATCCTGCGAGGGCGATCGCCGGGCATAAAGGTGGGGAGCGGAGCGGCCAGGCCGCGAGTCCGGCTGACCTTACCGATAAACCTGGGGTTCCGGACAGACCCCTTCGACCCGTTTGAGGACCTCCCCGTAGGCTTCGACCACCCCGCCGAGGTCCTGGCGGAAACGATCCTTGTCCAAAATGCGGTCGTTGCCATCTCCCACGCGTCGATCCCAAAGGCGGCAGGTGTCAGGGCTGATCTCATCGGCCACCACCAAACGGTTGTCATTGGTGAACCCCAGTTCAATCTTGAAATCCACCAATTCCAGTTCCACCGATCCGAACAGGGCCCTTAACTCGCGGTTCACCTGCATGGCCAGAGCTTCCAATTGCTGACGCTGGCCGGGGCCCAGCAGATTGAGTCGCTCCAGCCGGGCCTCGGTCAACAGAGGGTCCCCCAGGCCGTCATCTTTGTAATACAAATCCAGCAGGGGCGGTTCAAGGGGGGTGGCTGGCGCAATCGGCATCTGCCGGCAAAGGGAGCCGGCGGCGATGTTGCGCACCACCACCTCGATCGGAATGATCCTCACGGATCGCACCACCATCCAATGGCCGTTCTGCACTCCCAGGTAATGGGTTGGCACCCCCCGATCCTTCAGGTATTCGAACACCAAGGCCGAAATGCGGCAATTGATGAATCCCTTGCCCGCCAGGCTGGCGCGCTTCTCGGCGTTGAACGCGGTGGCGTCGTCCTTGAAATCCACCGCCAAGACATCAGGATGGTCTGTGGCATGGACCCGCTTGGCCTTGCCTTCGTGCAGGAGAGGTCCGGGAATCACGGCAGTCATGGCATCAGGGGGTGGCAGCTGGCGAACCCTGCCGTGAAGGTGGCAGAAGCGCCGGTGGCCCCCCTTGGGGGTCAAGGGGGGGATCGGGTGCACGCAGCTGGCGCTCCAGCTCCTTAACGCGGGGATCGGAGGGATTCCAGCGTCGCAACCGCCACTCACCGTAGGCGTCATCCAGCCGCGGACTGAGTCGCAGCAACCGTTCCCGGCCCCGGCCCCCGGGTAGGGCGGCCTGGGCCTGCAGCAAGTCGGTCACCAGCCCCCAGGCCCCCGCCGCCGCCGCCTCGTTCAGCGCCGTCTCCAGCAGCTCATCGCGCTGCTCGGGCGGGATGGCCTGCAGCAAGGCCACCGCCTGTTGCACCCGTTCGGCCCGGGGGCGACCCGGGGTCGCCGCGGCTAACAACATCGCCGCCGCGGTCTGGTGAAATCCCCGGGACTCGAGATGGCCCGCCAGCACGTCCAGGGCCGGCCGGGTGACCACCGTGCCATCCGGCCGGCGCTGCAACGGCAGGGCCAGGGCGGCGAGGCTGGCGGGCTGGTTGGCGGTGAGGCGCTCCAGGGCCAGGGCGGCGCGGCGATGGTCCAGGGCGCTGTTGGCGGCCCGCCACTGCATCAGCAACCATTGCAGCCGACCCGGGCCGGGTCCCGGTCCGTAACGGTCCAGGACCGTCAGGGCCGCCTGGGGGGCCCGGCAGCGGATCAGCACATCGGCATTGGCCAACACCCCATCGAGGGACTGGGGCCAGGGCACGACCTCCAGCAACCGCTGCTGCAGCTGGCGCAACCGGGGGCGATCCTCGAGGGCCATCACCTGGGCACAGGCGGCGTCAAGCTCCTCCAGGGTGCCCGTGCGCACCAGGGCGGCAAAGGCGGCCGGTTCGATCGGTGCAGGGGTTGCAGGCAGAGGGGCCGGCTGCAGGGGCGCAGCTAGGGGCTGGGCCCAGAGGGGTCGGGCCGCCAGCAGGGGAATCGTCGCCCCAAGCAGCAGCATCTGGAAGGCGACGGGCACGCACTTGGCCACGGTGGGGGCCTCGGTCGAGGAAAATGGCAGGGTGATGGCGGCGTACGGCGCCCATACCAACCTATCGGGCCCCACCCAGCCCTCCTTGCCCTTCCATGTTGCCTTCGGTTGCGTCAGATTCCGATTCTCCAACCCGCGGTCCCCGACGGATTCTGGTGGTGGGTGGTGGCGGCCGCGAAAATGCCCTGGGCTGGGCCCTGGCCCGCTGTCCCGGGGTCGAGCGGGTGTGGGTGGCTCCGGGCAATGGCGGCACGGCCAGCGTCGAGGGCTGCCAGCCGCTGGCGATTGCCGAAAGCGATGGCGATGCCCTCCAGGAGGCTGCCCACCAGCACCGGGTCGACCTGGTGGTGGTGGGCCCTGAGGCCCCCTTGGCGGCCGGCTTGGCCGACCGTTTGCGGCAGGCGGGCCTGGCTGTTTTCGGACCCGGAGCCGACGGCGCTTTGTTGGAGGCCAGTAAGGCCTGGGCCAAGCAACTGATGGCCGAAGCCGGCGTCGCCACCGCCGGCTACTGGAGCTGCAGCCAACGCGAGCAAGCCCTGGCGGTGCTGGAGTCCCAGGGCACCCCCCTAGTGGTCAAGGCCGATGGTCTCGCCGCGGGCAAGGGCGTGACCGTGGCGGACAGCCTGGAGGACAGCCGATCGGCCATCGAGGAGATTTTCGGGGGACGTTTCGGCGCCGCGGGGGCCTCCCTGGTGCTCGAAGAACGGCTTGAGGGGCCGGAGGTCTCGGTCTTCGCCCTCACCGATGGCCAACGGCTGGTGCTGCTGCCACCGGCCCAGGACCACAAGCGCATCGGTGAGGGGGATACGGGCCCCAACACCGGTGGCATG
>JAPLIF010000167.1 GCA_026389255.1 Cyanobacteriota bacterium | reverse complement strand
GCCGACGTGCTCAACCGTGCCGGCCTCGGCATGGAAGTGATGCACGAACGCAATGCCCACAACTTCCCCCTCGACCTGGCCGCTGCCACCGCCACCCCCGTGGCGCTGACCGCACCCGCCATCGGTTGATTCGGAACGGCAACTCGTGCCCCCCTACGGCCCCTTCCTTCGGGAGGGGTTTTTTTTTGTGGCTATCCATGCAGGGCCATCGAGCACCCCTCAGGCCTTGTTGGTGACGACGGGACGGCGCCGGTTGGGGAACAGCTCGCGGCACAGGGGGCAAAGGGTGCCATCACAGCCGCGAGCGCTGCAGTGCTCCCGGCCGTAGAAGATGATTTGCAGGTGCAGCTTGTTCCACGCCTGGCGCGGGAACAGCCGCATCAGATCGGTTTCGGTGCGGGCCACGCTCTCGCCACGGCTCAGGCCCCAGCGCTGGGCCAGGCGGTGGATGTGGGTGTCGACAGGAAAGGCCGGCACACCAAAGGCCTGGGCCATCACCACCGAGGCGGTTTTATGCCCCACCCCCGGCAACGCCTCCAGCTCGCTGAAGCTGCGGGGCACGACACCGCCATGGCGCTCCAGCAACAGCTCGGCGAGTCGCTTGACATGGCGGGCCTTGGTGCGGGCCAGGCCCAGCTGGCGGATGTGCGCCAGGATCGTCGCCTCGCTGAGGGCGGCCATGGTGGCCGGTGTGGGCCCTGCCATGAACAGGGCCGGTGTGACCTCATTCACTTTCTTGTCGGTGCACTGGGCGCTGAGCAGCACGGCCACCAGCAGCGTGAAGGCATCGCTGTGATCGAGGGGGACGGGCGTCTCGGGGTAGAGCTCCTCAAGGCGCTTCAGGATCAGGGCGGCGCGCTCCGGCTTCCTCACGGTTGCTGCATGGCAGGCGGGACGAACCTAGGCGTGATGGCCCGCTGACCCGGAACCCATGGGCTTGGTTTGTAAGCTCGGCCCAGCGCAGATCGCCCATGGGCAGCAGCTTCGGCACCCTCTTCCGCATCCACACCTTCGGCGAATCCCACGGCGGCGGCGTCGGTGTGATCGTCGACGGTTGCCCGCCGCGGCTCGACCTCGACCTGGCGGCGATCCAGGCGGACCTCGATCGCCGCAAGCCCGGCCAGAGCAAGATCACCACCCCCCGCAAGGAGGACGACCGCGTGGAGATCCTCAGCGGCCTGCTCGACGGCGTCACCCTCGGCACGCCGATCGCGATGCTGGTGCGCAACAAGGATCAACGCCCGCAGGACTACCAGGAGATGGCGGTGGCCTTCCGACCCTCCCACGCCGATGCCACCTACCAGGCCAAATACGGCATCCAGGCCCGCAGCGGCGGCGGCCGGGCCTCGGCGCGGGAGACGATCGGCCGGGTGGCGGCAGGCGCCATCGCCCGTCAGCTGCTGGCCCGTGCCAACGGCACCGAGGTGATCGCCTGGGTGCGGCGCATTCACGATATTGAGACGTTGGTGGATGGCGAGCGGGTGAGCCGCGACGACGTGGAAGCCAACATCGTGCGCTGCCCCGACCCAGCCACGGCCGAGCGCATGATCGAGCGCATCGAAGCGATCGGCCGGGAGGGGGATTCCTGCGGCGGCGTGATCGAGTGCCTGGTGCGCAAGCCGCCGGTGGGGCTGGGGATGCCGGTGTTCGACAAGCTGGAGGCGGATCTGGCCAAGGCGCTGATGTCGCTGCCGGCCACCAAGGGCTTTGAGATCGGCTCGGGTTTTGCCGGCACCCTGCTCAGGGGCAGCGAGCATAACGACGCCTTCCTGGCCACCAGCGACGGCTCCCTGCATACCGCCACCAACAACTCCGGCGGCATCCAAGGCGGCATCAGCAACGGCGAGCCGATCCTGATCCGGGTGGCCTTCAAGCCCACCGCCACAATCCGCAAGGAGCAGCAAACGATCGATTCCGAGGGCAACGCCACCACCCTGGCGGCCAAGGGCCGCCACGACCCCTGCGTGTTGCCTCGGGCCGTGCCGATGGTGGAGGCGATGGTCGCCCTAGTGCTCGCCGATCACCTGCTGCGCCAACAGGGGCAGTGCAGCCTCTGGTGAGAGGAGGGGTTGGCCTGGCGCCAGCTCACCACAGGCTGGATAGCAGCAGGCGATCCCCGTTGGCCCACCAGATCAGCACATGGGTGTCGAGCAGGATCACGCCAGGGCTTCCCAGTCGTTCTCGCCGACGGGCGCTAACGGGTCGTCGAAGCGCAGCACCGAGCCGCGCAGCTGTTGCAGGGGGTCGGCGTCAGGCCAGGCCGGCCGATAGGGACGCACCTCCAGGGTGGGCCTGCCGTGATCGGTCACCACCAGAGGTTCACCGCTGGCCTCCCCCTGGCGGAACAGCTCTAGGGCCTGGGCCTTGATGCCCGCGCCGACTCCGATCTCGACCTGCTGATCCTCGTGCGGGACCTCCTCACCCCAGAACGGGAGAAGCAGCTGCGCCACCGGGCCCGCGCCCTGCTGCTACCCCTGCTGCCGGTGGACCTTGACCTGCTGATCAGCGATGCCGCCAGCGCCGCCCATTGGGCTGGATCCCGCTGGCATGGGCTCGGTCCCATTCACCGCGAACGAGTGCCGCTCCATGCCTCCTGATGAGGACCTTGCTTACAGGGGCAGAGCAAGCCAATGCCACCCCTGGTAGGCGTAGGGGGCCTTTTAAGGCCTCACTCCGCAGGGCGATCGGGGCCAGCTGCGGAGCCATTGTCCGTGCTGGGGTAGCTGATCGGGGTGGGGACCGCTGGGCTGGCCTTGGGGGCGGCGGCTTTGCTGGCCGAGCTGCCCATGCCCAAGCGGGTGACCGCCTTGGCCATGCGGCGGGCCGCCGGACTGGTATTAGTCCGCGGCTTGGCTCCGGTGATGGCGGTGCTGCGGGTGCGGGTGCGACGGGTGGTGGCTGCCGACAGGGGGGCGGCTGGTGCTGGGGTGGAGCCAAGAGCAGCCGTGCTGACTTCTGGAACCTCCGTAGCGGGCACTGGAGCCGCCGGGGGCTTGGCCCTGGATGAGGCTCTCGCCTTGGTGGTGGTGGTGGCGGCTTTGGCCCGCGACGGGGTGGCTTTAGCCCTGGCAGGCTTGGAAGCCACCGCCACTGCGCTGCTGTCGGCTTTGGGGGCGGCACTGCGGGCCGACCGGGGCTTGGCGGCAGCCTTGGGGGTTGTCGTCTTGCTGCGGCTGGCGCTGGCCCGGGCCTTCGGTTTGTTGGCGTCGCCACCGCCGGATCGGGTGCGGTGGGCCAACACCAGCGCCCATTCGGCATCGCTGAGGTTGGCGGGTTTGGCCCCATGGGTCTGGGCCACCTTGGCCGCTTTCTCGATGTCGGCGATCAGGTTTTTCCAGGAGGTGGCGAAGCGCTTATCGGATTGGGATTTGGCGCCACTCTCGATCAGGGTTTCAATCACGCCCTCGGCGCTCACCTTCTTGCGACGCCGTTGGAAGATTTCCTTCTGCAACTGGGCAATCAGGGCACCGCCTTTCTCGCTGATCTGTATGGTGAGCTGAGACATAGAAAAATTGTTCACTGTGTCATCAGTAGCATTAAGAGGCGCAAACAGCAACCTTTGGCTGCCGATTTAATGCACAAGCGTGGCGATCAGGGTTCGCAGGCGGACGATCTGGTCCGGGTCGAGGCCGCTGGCAAGGGGGGTCGGGGATGTGATCAGGGAGGAGCCAATGGCCACGGCGTCAACTCCTGCCGCTAACCAAGCCAGGACGTCGTCGATCTGGAGGCCACCGGCGGCGATGCAAAAGGGCAGCGGCTCCCCGAGGGGCTCACGCAGCCGCCGCCAGTAGCCGGGTCCCAGGCTGGAAGCGGGGAACAACTTGACGATGGGACAGCCCCAGCGGCGGGCCCGATCCACTTCGGTGGGGCTATAGACGCCTGGCACCAGGGTGAACTGGAGCTGGGCGGCCAAGCGGACCATGGCGGCATCAAGGATGGGCGAAACGCCGTAGCTCAAGCCGGCGGCGGCGGCGCCCTCCAGGGCCGCCGCACTGCAGAGGGACGCCGCCCCCAGCCGCAGCAGCGGAAATTGATCCGCGAGCTGGCGGCACTCGCCAACCCAGCGGGGGCCGGAACGCCAGGCGAGTTCCACATGAACAAACCCGAGGTCCTGAAGCGACGCCAGCAGGGGGCTGGCGTGCAAGGGAGACTCGGGTCTGAGAACCAGCAGCAGGGGCTGGCGACGTAACGACGCGATCAGGGCGTTGGGATCAGACGTAGGACGCCACCGTGACATCACGGCTGATCAGCAGCTCCTGCAGCTGCTCGGCATCGACGGTTTCCTGCTTCACCAACATTTCGGCCAGCTCATCGAGCACGGACCGGTTGGCGGTGAGGACGTCGGTGGCACGGCGGTAGGCATCGGCCACCAACTGGGAGACTTCGTCGTCGATGGCGGCAGCGGTGTCTTCGGAGAAATCGCGCTCGGCGGCGATGTCGCGGCCCAGGAACATGCCCCCCTGGGAGCGGCCAAGGGCGAGGGGACCGAGCTTGTCACTCATGCCGAAGCGCGTGACCATCTGGCGGGCAACACGGGCCACCTGCTGGAGATCATTGGAGGCTCCGGTGGTGACCTCATCGGCCCCGTAGACGATCTCCTCGGCGACGCGACCGCCGAGGGCGACGGCCATCTGGTTCTGCAGATAGGAACGGGAATAGAGACCCGATTCCATCCGCTCTTCGCTGGGGGTGAAGAAGGTGAGTCCGCCGGCCTGGCCCCGGGGAATGATGCTGATTTTTTGCACCGGGTCGTAATCCGGCATCAGGGCGCCCACCAAGGCATGGCCGGATTCGTGATAGGCGACAAGGCGCTGGCGGCGTTCGCTCATGGCCCGATCCTTTTTCTCGGGACCGGCCATGACGCGCTCGATGGAGTCGTTCACCTCATCCATGGAGATTTCGGTGAGCTGGCGCCGGGCCGCCAGGATGGCGGCTTCGTTGAGCAGGTTGGCCAGGTCGGCACCGGTGAAACCGGGGGTGCGGCGGGCAACCCGATCGAGGTCTACATCCTTGGCCATGGTTTTGCCGCGGGCATGAACCCCCAGGATCTGGAGGCGACCGCTGTAATCGGGCCGATCGACCACCACCTGGCGGTCAAAACGACCGGGCCGCATCAGGGCCGAGTCGAGCACGTCCGGGCGGTTGGTGGCCGCGACGATGATGATGCCGTTGTTGCCCTCAAAGCCATCCATCTCCGTGAGCAGCTGGTTGAGGGTCTGCTCCCGTTCATCGTTGCCACCGCCCAGGCCGGCGCCCCGCTGGCGGCCGACGGCGTCGATTTCGTCGATGAAGACGATGCAGGGGGCATTTTTCTTGGCCTGCTCGAACAAATCGCGCACGCGGCTGGCACCGACGCCGACGAACATCTCGACAAATTCAGAGCCTGAAATCGAGAAGAAGGGCACGCCGGCCTCGCCGGCCACCGCCTTGGCCAGCAGGGTTTTGCCGGTGCCTGGAGGTCCCACCAACAGCACGCCTTTGGGGATCTTGGCGCCGACGGCGGTGAAGCGATCGGGGTTCTTGAGGAAGTCGACCACCTCGGTGAGTTCGAGCTTGGCGCCCTCAATGCCGGCGACATCGCCAAAGGTGACCTGGGTTTGGGGCTCCATCTGGACGCGGGCCTTGCTTTTGCCGAAGTTCATGGCGGGATTGCCACCCCCACCCTGGGCCCGTCGCAGCAAGAAGAACAACCCCCCCAGCAACAACAGGGGGAAGATCAGGCTGCCGATGGCCTGCTGCCAGGGGGCGGCCTCCCGGGTGGGCTGAACGGCGATGTCGACGTTGTGGTCCGTGAGCAATTTGAGCAGATCGCGATCCGGAGCCAGGTTGACGACGGCGCGGCGGCCGTCGTTCTCGACCACCTGGGCCGAACCGCGATCGGGGGAGATCACCACCCGGGAGATTTCGTTGGATTGCACCGCCTCAACAAAGTCGCTGTAGCGGAGGGTGCGGGGCTGGTTGGCCGGCTGCTTGGGGTCAAGGAAGGCCGTGCCGACGGCGATGCAGACAATCACCAAGAGGGCATAGAGCCCTGCGTTGCGCCAGCTTTTCTTCACGGCTGCATCCTCATGGAAAAGTTGTGTGATTAAGGAATGTTAATGCCCCCAGGGGTGGGGGCGGCGGCTCAGGCTGCGGCGCGTAGCACCTCGACCACGCTACGGAAGGCAAACCATTCGGGGATCTCCTCCCCGCCCCGCAGCATGCGCCGGAATTGGGTGCCACTGAGGTTCTTGACATGGAGGCCGCGGGCCTCGGCATGCTCGGCGGTCACGTAGCCCTCCTCCTCGGTATAAACGAGATTGAGGGAGGGCACGGTTTCCATGCCCAGTTCACTGGCGTGGTCCCTGGCGAAATCCTGGGCCTCATAGGCCCCGTAAAAGTCGGTGCCGCTGAGGCTGGACTTACAGCCCGCCATATCGCGACCGATGATGAAGTGGGTGCAACCGTAGTTTTTGCGGATCAACATGTGCTGCAGCGCCTCGCGCGGGCCGGCCATGTGCATCGAATAGGGCAGGTAGGCCCAACGAATGCGGGGGTTGTTCACCTCAGCCGCCAGCTTCTCGTAGGTTTGGAAGCGCACGCTGCCGGGGATGTCGTCATCCTGGGTGGGCCCGCAGGTGGGATGGACCAACACCACCGCCTCGCGGCTGACGTTGGTGGCCTCCAGGGCGCGGGTGAACAGCTCGTAGTGGGCCCGGTGGATGGGGTTGCGGCACTGGAAGGCCACCACATCCTGGCCTTCCGGCAGGGTGGCGCGCACCTGGGCCGGGGTGCGGCAGGGGAAGTCCCGCTGGGGCAGGGCCAGCCCCTGGAGCCGCCCGCCCAGGTAGTACCGGCCCCGTTCGCAGGCGATCATGCGCACGGCCGGGTGTTCGAGGGAGGTGGTGCCATAACAACCCTTGGCCTCCTTGACCTTGTCGGGTTCCCAGCGGCTTTCCACCGTCAGCACCGCCAGGTCCTGGCCCCGGTAGGTGAGCAACAGGCGCTCGCCGATGGTGATGCTGGCGTTATCGGTGTCAAAGACGATCGGCAGGCCGAACAACAGGCCGCTGCTGGTGCGGTGGGTCGCCACCACCGCTTCGTAGTCCTCCTGGTGCATGAAGCCCCGCAGGGGGGAGAACCCCCCGACCACCAGGAGTTCGACGTCGCAGGCATTGCGATCGCTGCATTCGACGACCCGATCGACGGCGCCGCGCACGGATTCCCGCTGGTCGGCCGCCACCATCAGATCCACCAGGGTGCCGCCATGGGGGCGGATCAGGCCGGCAGGGGCACCTGTTGGAGCAAGGGACATGGCGGAAAAGGGCGGGCCCGGGGGCCCATAGGGGCATGGCAGCGATTCTCCCAGATGGCACCCAATCGGGTCCCGGGGCCCCAAAACCACAGCCCCAAACCACAGCCCCAAAACCACAGCCCGAAACCACAAAAAAAGGGGGGCCCATGCCCCCCTGATGACTGGCGTTGGGGATCAGGCCTTTTCAAGCCGTCCGTAGAGCTCGCCGCTGATCTTGACGTCGACGGCGGGCTTGGTGCCCATGTCGGTGTCGGAGGGCTGGATGGCGCTGAACACCCCGGCGAATTCACCGGTGTCACTGTCGACCTTGGTGATCGACAAGCTCATGGTGCCGGTGCCATCGACATAGGCCTTGACCGTTTCCTTGCTGTATTCGTCACCGGCGGGCACCAGGCCCATGGCGCTGCTGTAGCCGGTGGTGAGGCCCCGACCCTTGGGATCGAGGAAGTTGCTGGTGCGGTAGCTGGGGGCCCGGTAGTTGCCGGTGAAATCGGTGCTGGTGGTGATGGCGTTACCGCTGGAGTCGGCCAGCAGTTCCTTGGTGGAGAAGGTGAAGGGAACTTCTTCGCCGCCGGGAAGCAGCACCGTCACCGGCTGGAAGTCAATGCCGCCAAGCTCCTTGAAGGTGAGTTTGTCGCCGTCGATGGTCAGGTCGCCGTAGACCTGATCGAGGCTGGAGGTGAAACGGGTGAGGATCTTGGCCGCCACAAACTGGGCTTCCTGGCGCTTGTTGGTGGGTTCACCCTTCACGGCCACCTCACTGGGATGGAGGCAGATTTCCTTGAGTTGATAACGGGCGTTGGAATCGAGGGCAATCGAACCACGGGCCGAATCGGGCAGCGTGGGGCAGTCGTTGGCCCGCCCGGTGTTGACGATGTCGTCGTAGGTGATGCTGGAACGATCCCCAGCCTTGGCCCCGCTGGTGCAGGCGGTGACCAGGGTCAGGCACAGCGCCAGCACGAGGGCCAGCAGGGGTCGGAAACGCATGGGGAGAAAGGCCGCAGAGACGCGTGATGAACTGGGCTGGCGGGATCCTACCGGCGTCCCCCGTCCATGCCTGATAGGTTGCCACTGCTCTCAACAACCTGTATGAGAGAGCGGTGCATGGACAGAAGCGATCCGAGCGAGCCGCAGAGCCAGCAAAAGCCAGTAACCAGCGATGATCTGGACGCCAAGGTGGCGGCCCTCGAGCAGCTAGCCCAGGTCCTCAAGGACGATCCCCAGGCGCTGCTGCAGCTGCTGCGCCGGCTGGAGCAACTGCATCGCTCGATCCAGGACGGCCCCTTCCGCGCCAGCCTGCCCTGCGGCCGCAATGAGTTGTTCCGCCTGCTAGAGGACATGGAGCACAGCGGCGGCTGGCCCTACATCCCCCGGCTGCAGTTGCGTACCTTCATGGATCTGCTCCAGGTTCCCGCCGCCGTGGCAGCGGCGGATTCAGCGCAAGCCAGTTGAGTCCAACGCCAGGGCCGGCCGCCAAGCCAGGGCGGCCCCCTCACTCCTCATCAAAGGGTTCCTGGTCCACCAGATGCACATAGGGGAAGGCCAGATCGGGGCGGTGTATCGCCAGGGACCGCAGCAGATGCCAGTCCTGCAGTCCGGCAAAGGGGGTCGGGTAATCGTCCTCCTCCAGCCTGGCGGCCAGCGCCGCCATCGCCTCCTCGTCAAAACCGGCCAGCTGCTCAGCGGTGATCGTCGGCTGGGTGTCTGCCATGGCTTGAGCCTTGACGCACTGACAGTAATAATGGCCTGTGACGGGGAATTGGCTCAGCTGGTAGAGCGCTGCGATCGCACCGCAGAGGTCAGGGGTTCGAATCCCCTATTCTCCATTGGGGATTGGGGGTCCATCGGAACCAGCAACCTTTCAGTTCTCCGGTCCGTACGCCCTAGCTCTCAAGGTCTGATTTGAGACGGGTCACACCGGGCTGAGTGATAGCGCAACTGAGCGATCAGCAGGCTGTCGCCATCCACCTTGAAGACCATTCGATGTTCATCGTTGATGCGCCGCGACCAGAAGCCAGAAAGGGCGTGGCGGAGGGGCTCAGGCTTGCCGGACCTTCGAAGATGGTCTAGCTGGCTTCCTTGATCAAGGCATGGATGCGTTGGAGCAACTTTCGATCGCTGGTTTGCCAATGCTGTCGACGGCGTCCATCTGCCGCCGTGCATGGCGTGGTGACCGCAACAGAGAACCTGTTGCGGTCGTAGGGCTCCAGGCTCAGACTGTGCGGCGTCAGGGCTGCCAGACCAAGGCGAGGACTGATATGGGGGGCGAAACGACCTGCTGGGCTAGGGCGACTCAGGTTGCACTGGCGGCCAAGCGGCGGCGCAGGCGCCGGCTCCAGGCCATGGCAACGCCGACACCAACAATCGGCAAGGGGCCGGGCACTTGCTGCACGAAGAAGCCGCGGATCTCACCGCCTGGGAAGGTGCTGGAGTGGATGTTGAGATAGGCCTTTTTGCCGATCAGGGCCGCCAGGAAGGCATCGCGGGCGCCCTGTATTCCGCCGTTTGCGGTTATGAAGCCGGCTCGGTAGGTGGTATTAAGCAACAGATTCAGGGTATTGGTGTAGGTGCCTGAGCTGACTCCCAAAGGGAAGCCGGAGAAGGTGGGGGTAGTAGTCATTACTCCCGCAGTGCCAGTGAACGGATTGGCAGTTGGACCGTGGATGTGGGACGCGGTTGTGATGCCGCTGAGGCCCTGGAAGTTCACATCGATATACATATTGTTGGTGACCTCATCGATCAAGAGCGTGGCGTTGCCGCTGCCCGCTGCATTCAAAGCCTCAGGACTAAGAGTTGTTTTGAACACCAATGCTTGGGCCGGCGTGCCAAGAAGAGCCGAGGCGCCTAGGGCCACAGCAAGACCGAAGGCGGTTCGAGTGAAGAGGCGGACCATCACAAAGCATCGATGAATGACGATACTAGTATAAAATCACTGTTTACACTTTCGCGGCAAAATAAAATTAAGATTTTCTGTAAAATGTAATCTGACTAACCATGCCCCCTCAACCCGCAACACCGATTCTGTACACGGCTTGCAGCATCAGATCGCATTGGCAATTTAATTTATCATCGTTTTTATCCTGGAATTCCTGTTTCAATAAAAACTGAAGCCACCCAAATAGCGCTTAGAAGTAGTCAAATTCAAAGGGGTAGAGAGCAGCGCTAATAGCTGTTTTCAGAATGGCAAGCACGATATTGAGCCAAGCTATTTCGGACAGATCCTTTGGATGCTTTTTTGCCAACGACGGCCCCAGACCTGCTGCAGCCGCTCTAGGGCCAAGTCGATGCGGCCGATGTCCACCAGCACCACACGCCTGGCCTGTTCGGCGGCGGTGGGGACGGGGGCATCAGGGCTCATTCTTGCTGCTCTGATCGCGGAGATCTTCGTAGAGGTTGGTGTGGTTGAGCAGGATGTCTTTCAAGCCGGCGCGCGCCTCGGAGGAGTTGAGGGCCTGGCTGCTCATCGCCTGGTGGGCATCGAGGGCGCCGATGATCGCATCCATCAGTTCGCGGTCCAGATCCGGTGAGCTGCCGAACTGCTGCTTGCTGTTGGCCGCTGCCTGCTGGCGCAGGGTGGTGGATTGCCGCAGCCGGGTGGGCAGAACCTGAGTGGCGTAGATCACCTCCTCAGCTGGCTGAACACCGTTGAAGATCTGATTCAGCTTTTCGATGATCTCCGCGAGCTGCGCCTTCTGCTTATCCTGCACCCCGCCACCACCCGGGGCCATGCCAGGGATGAGGAGGCGGTCGCCCTGGGTTAGGTCGAGCTTCTTGGTACCGAGATTGCGGAGATGGTGGTGGGTGAGCACCACCTTGGAGAGATCCACCGTGTTGATCTCCCGCTCAAACTCCAGCAGGGGATGCAGGGTTTTGTAGAACATCGCCCGCTTCTCCAAGCCGGTGTTGGCGTAATCGAAGATCTGCGAGAGAAAGGTGTAGAACCGGCCATAGGTGCCCATGTCGCTGCGGAACAGCATGAGGGCATCCAGTTCATCCTTGGCACGCTTGCTGGCCTCGCCGTCGTTGATCTCCTCGGCCTGGCGATAGGCAAGCCTGGCCTGCTTGTGCAGCGTCATCAATCGCTGGGCCACAGGCTCGATCGCGCCCATCAGCTGCTTTTGGAGCACCTTGTCGCTGTGGGCGGCCTCCAGCAGCACCTTCACCACCCGCTCAATCTCGAACTCGTCGTAGTGGCCCTGGGCATCGAGCTTGGTCTTGAGATCGAGGATCAGGTTGGGATCGGTGGCCTCGGCCAGCTCGGCGGTGGCGTAGTAGGTCTTGAAGGCCGCCAGGATGTCATTTGGTTCGTTGACGAAATCCACCACGAAGGTGGTGTCCTTGCCTGGGTGGCAGCGGTTCAGGCGTGAGAGGGTCTGCACAGCCTGGATGCCATCGAGGCGCCGGTCCACATACATGCCGCAGAGCAGCGGTTGATCAAAACCGGTCTGGAATTTGTTGGCCACCAGCAGGATCTGGTAATCGGTGCCCTTGAAAGCCTCGCGGATGTCGCCCTTAAGGCCGGGATTGAGGCTCTGGCTGTGCTCCGTGAAGCCATCGGGGCCAATCTCGGGATCGTTCACCTCACCGCTGAAGGCCACCAGGGTGCCGAGCGGATAGCCCTTCTCTTTGATGTATTTGTCGATGGCCAGCTTCCAGCGCACCGCCTCCTTGCGCGAGCCCACCACCACCATCGCCTTGGCCTTGCCATCCAGCAGCGGCCCGACGAACTGGCGGAAGTGCTCCACCACGATCTGCACCTTCTGGGCGATGTTGTGGGGGTGGAGCTTGACCCAGCCCATCAGCTTCTTGAGGGCGGCGCTGCGCTCCACCTCCTCGGTGGAAAGGCTGTGGCCGTCCTGGGCCAGCTGGAAGGCGACCTTGTAGGAGGTGTAGTTCTGGAGCACATCGAGGATGAAGCCCTCCTCGATCGCCTGGCGCATCGAATACACGTGGAAGGGCGCCGGCAAGTTGCCCGGGCCGGCTGGTTCGCTGGGATTGGGACGCCGACCAAAGAGCTCCAGGGTCTTGGCTTTGGGGGTGGCGGTGAAGGCCACGTAGGTGATGCCAGCCTCCCGGGTGCGGGCGGCCATCTGGGCCGTCAGCAGTGTCTCGATGTCCAGTTCACCGCCATCGGCCAGATCGGCCGCCTCAGCGGCGGAGAGCACCTGCTTGAGCTTGTCGGCCGCCTGGCCGGTTTGGGAGCTGTGGGCCTCATCGGCGATCACCGCGAAGCGCTTGCCGCTGGTGGCGGTGAGCTCCTGCATTTTTTTGATGAGGGCCGGGAAGGTCTGGATCGTGCAGACCACGATCTTCTTGTCGCCGGAGAGGGCCGCCGCCAGCTGGTCGCTTTTGATCCCCTTCTCGGTGGTGATTGAAGCCACCACCCCTTTGCGGCGCTCGAAGTTCTCCAGGGTTTCCTGCAGCTGGCTGTCGATGACGCTGCGGTCGCTCACCACCAGGACGGTGTCGAACAGTTTGCGGTCGTTCTCGTCGTGGAGATCGGCGAGCAGATGGGAGCTCCAGCCGATCGAGGCGGTCTTGCCGGAGCCCGCCGAGTGC
>JAPLIF010000306.1 GCA_026389255.1 Cyanobacteriota bacterium | reverse complement strand
GGAATCGGATCCTGTCTATGTCGGTGGCATCTCGCGCACGGAAACCTACAAAGGCTATCGTTTTGATATCGGTGGACATCGCTTCTTTTCCAAATCCCAAGAAGTGGAAGACCTTTGGTCTGAAATACTTGCCGATGATCTCCTGACACGCCAACGCATCTCCCGCATTTACTATCAGGGTAAATTTTATTCTTATCCTCTAGATGTCGCTGAGGTTATTGGTAATATTGGCAAACGACAAGCAGCCCTAACCCTCGCCTCCTACCTCAAGGCTAAATTATTCACAACATCAAGTCCGGCCAATCTTGAAGATTGGGTAACTCAAAAGTTTGGCGGCCGTCTTTATCAGATGTTCTTCAAGAGCTACACGGAAAAAGTATGGGGCATGCCATGCAGTCAAATCTCAGCGGACTGGGCCGCCCAGCGTATTAAAGGTCTTTCCCTGAGCAAGGCGGTATGCAATGCCCTGCTCCCTGCCAATATTCTAGCCTTGGGGAATGGCAAGGCACGCCCAAAGGTCATCAAAACCCTCATTACATCATTTCGTTATCCGCGTCTCGGTCCAGGCATGCTGTGGGAAGCAGCTGCAGCCAAAGTTGAGGCTGGAGGAGGAACCATCCAGATGAATACCAGAGTTAGGGGGATAACCAGGAAGGATTGTGGGACGTGGCAGGTCGAACTGGAACGCAATGGTGTGATCAGCCAGGCGGAGGTGGACCACCTGATCAGTTCGGCTCCCCTGGGCTGGCTGATCCAGACGATCCAGCCCAGTCTTCCTGCCGCAGCTCGCGAGGCAGCAGCTTGCCTGAACTACCGCGACTTCCTAACCGTTGCCCTGATCATCAAACCCAGCGTGTCTTTTCCTGACAACTGGCTCTACGTTCACGACCCCGATCTAAAGGTGGGAAGAATCCAGAATTTTGCCAACTGGTCTCCGGAAATGGTGCCGGACCCCAGCATGGCCTGCTACGGCATGGAATATTTCACCAGCACGGATGAACCCTTTTGGAAGCAGACGGATGCGGAGCTCATCAGCCTTGCCAGCCGGGAACTTGAGAGCCTTAAACTGGTTCAGCCAGGCGATGTGGTGGACGCGGCCGTTGTGCGCCAACCCAAAGCCTATCCCGTCTACGACGACGATTACAAAAGCCGCCGAGCCATCCTGCATGAAGCCATCAAGAAGCACTGCCCCAATCTACATGTTGTTGGTAGAAACGGCATGCACCAGTACAACAATCAAGATCACTCGATGATGACGGCCATGCTCACCGTCAAAAACATCCTGGCCGGTGATCAGAAGTACGATGTCTGGCAAGTGAATCAGGATGCTGAATACCTGGAAAGCGGTGCCAAGACGGAGTCTTGATTAAAAGACCCATGAGCCCTCTTCCAGCCCTGATTCGGCAGAATGCATACCATTGGCTGAAACGAATCGGTCTCGTTCGCCTTAGGGGCAAGGGCGGTACTCAGATCGGTTTGCTGATCAGAAGTACCGCCCTGAAGGCCTGGCCGCTCCTGGCAGTGAACATCAGCTCCAATCTACTGCTGGCCTTCAGCGAAGGGCTCACCTTTGTGGTGATTTTCCAGGCTGCCCAATTGCTCAACGGCAGCAAGTCGCTCGGCCTGGCCAGCGGATCTGGCTTGCTGACCCCCTTGGTCCACAGCCTGCAGAGCCTTGACCGCGGCCAGCAGTTTCTGCTGCTGCTCCTGGGGGCTGTTGGCCTGCAGACCTTGATGAGCCTGGCGCGCTACGTGAACGGTCTTTCCATTGGCTGGTTTGCCGCCCGTTGCCAACGCGTGATCACTCCCGTAATGCATCGGCACTTGCTCAGCCTCAGCTATAGCTGCGCCAGCCGCTACAGCATCGGCCATTTGATCAATGTGGTTGGTCGGGCCCCCCAGGCGGTGCAGGTTCAGATCGTCGAGGGAGAGCTGATCATCAGCAACCTCCTGCTAGTGGGTGTGTATCTTATGGCGCTGCTCGTACTCAATCCATGGCTCTCATTGGTGGCCATTCTGATGGCCTTGGTGATTGCTGGATTGCAGTATTTTCTCCGCCCTCGCATTCGCTCCGCTGCCCTTAAGCAGATTGATGTCAACCGAGACCTGGCCGTAAGAATGACTGAAGACATTCAGCTGCTCAGGCTTCTGCATAGCTCCGGTGGCCTGGAGAACTCAACCCAGCGCATCACCCAAGGGTCCCGTGAACTGGAGCAACAAATGGTGCGACTCACCTGGTGGGTTCAGCTCCTGGTGCCAATCAGCGATCTTTTGCCGGTCATCGCTGCTGCCGTAATCGGCATCTTGAGTTGGCTGATGTTCCAGGGAAATGGCGATTTACTGGTCCCCAACCTGATCACTTTCGTTATGATCATCCAACGACTCAACCTTCGTCTTTCACGTCTGGGATCCGCCCTCAACCGGCTGGCTGAAAACAGTGGCGAGCTGCAGGAGGTGGAGGAAATTCTTGATCCTGCCGATAAACAGTTCCGCAGGCGGGGAGGCCTGCCCTTCAACGCATTGGATCGAGAACTATGCTTTATGCAGGTGTCTCTCACCTATCCAGACCGGCTTAAGCCCTCCCTTTGTAATATCAACTTCCGGATCGCCAAGGGTACCAAGGTTGCTTTGGTTGGCGAATCAGGGGCGGGAAAATCAAGTCTTATTGACCTGCTTGTCGGCCTTTATGCTCCAACCCATGGATCGATCCTGGTGGATGGAATTGACCTAAATACCATTAATCTTGATGATTGGCAGCATGTTCTTGGTGTTGTTAGTCAGGATGTGCTTCTGATGAATGGAAGCATTCGAGACAACATCGCCCTTGTTCTTCCTGGAGCTTCTTTTGATCAAATCAGGGCGGCAAGCCGGTCAGCTGATGCGGAATCTTTCATCCTGAGCCTGCCGGACCAATACGACACCATCATCGGCGAAAGGGGCTTCCGGCTCAGCGGCGGTCAGCGGCAACGCCTCTCCCTGGCCCGCGCCCTGCTGAAACAGCCCCAACTTCTCATTTTGGATGAGGCCACCAGCGCCCTCGACAGCCTCAGCGAAGCCCGCATTCTCTCCACCCTGGACAAGGTGGCCCAATCGATGTCGGTGCTCTCCGTAGCCCATCGCCTCAGCTCGGTCTCCCACGCCGATGAAATTCTGGTGCTTGATCAGGGATCCATCGTCGAACGGGGCAACCATGTTGAGTTGATGCACCTGGGTGGTTTCTATGCCGCGCTCTGGACTCGCCAGGCCCATCAATCCAGCCCGGAGCAGTGAAGCGCCAGCTGGGAACCGTTCCCCATCGGCCTGAATAAGGCGATGAACCACCAAACCCTTCTGATCAACCCCCGATGCCATCACCCTTACTCACCCTGGTGATGCCCACCATCCGTTGGGATGAGACCTTTTGCCGCTGCGCCCGGGCCGCCCTGGCGGGGATGGAAGCCGGTGACGAGGCCCTGGTGGTGTTCGACGGGGCGCCACCACCTGCTCCTCCTTGGCTGCTGCAGAGCGGCGCCATACTGCTCAGCACCGGCCTAAGGCAGGGGCCTGCCGCCGCCCGTAACCTTGCCGCCCGATCGGCCCACGGCGCCATCCTGCTGTTCGTGGATGCCGATGTAGAACTGCACCCCGACGCGATCGAACGCATCCGAGCCCGTTTCGACGCCGATCCAACCCTAACGGCGCTGTTCGGCAGCTACGACGATCGCCCCGCAGCCCCGGGGATCGTGAGCCGCTTCCGCAACTTGTTGCACCACCACACCCACAGCAGCCACCCCGGCACCGCCACCACCTTCTGGGCCGGCTGCGGCGCCGTGCGCCGTGACGCCTTCCAGGCCGCGGGCGGTTTTGACGCTGTGGCGTACCTGCGTCCCAGCATCGAGGACATCGAATTCGGGCTGCGCCTCAGCGATGCCGGCCAGCGGATTGAACTGGATCCCTCCATTCAGGGCACCCACCACAAGCGCTGGACCCTTCAATCGATGGTGGCCACCGACATCCGCCAGCGGGCCATTCCCTGGAGCCGCCTGCTGCTAGAACGACGCGAGCTACCGACCACTCTCAATCTCACCACGGCGGCGCGGCTCAGTGCCTCCGCCAGCCTGCTGCTCCCCCTCGCCCTGCTAGCCCTGGCCCTGCCCGGCCTGCGGGCTTGGGCCCTGGCGATCTCCCTGGGCTGTTTGGGTCTGCTCCTGCTCCTCAACCACACTTTTTATGCGCTGCTACTGCGCTGCGGCGGCCCCCTTGGGGCCTGCGCCGGGGTGGGGCTCCATGGGCTGTACCTGGCCTATTCCAGTCTCACCTTCATCCTGATGGCGCTGGCCCAGGCAGCCGTCAGTCCGCTGCGACTGCCCCTCTGGCTGGCAGCCAGGCCAGGTCTACGGCGCATCCTTGTGGTCGCCGGTCTCGGCCTGCTGGCCCTGTTTGCCCTTGCGATTACCGCTAAGGGGTTGATCCTGGGCTGGCGCTACTCCGACACCGACCTCTACGAACGGCTCGACGAGTGGCGGCTTTTTGCGCAGGGGATCTATCCCTCGCACCGGCTGGCGAGCCCGGAGCAACGAGCCCTGCCCTACTTCCGCACAAGTGTGTATCTGCCCTGGGCCCTGCCGATGTTCGGTGCCCTTTTTGCCTGGGGAGGGGCCACCCAGGGCACCTGGCTGATCCAGGGACTGAGCCTACTTTCCCTAGCCCTGCTCGCCGCGATCGGTTGGCACAGCCTGCGGGCCTGGGGCCGCGCCGCCGCCTGGCTCGGGGCCCTGGCGCCCCTGGCGATCGCGGCCAACAGCAATGCCCTGGCCCAGGGGCAGTTCTCCATCGTATGCATGGGGCTGGTGGCTCTGCAGGGATTGCTGCTGCTGCGAAATCAGCCCCTGCCGGCGGGAATCTGCTGGGCACTGGCCATGGTGAAACCCCAGATCGCGGCGGTGTTTGCCCTGCCGCTGCTCATCCAGGGCCAGCGGCGGGGGCTGGCCCTGGGGCTGATCCTGCTGGTGAGCCTTGCCGCGGTGGCCCTGCTCCACACCCACACCGATCCGCGGGCCTACCTGACCAGCTGGCTGGCGGTGTTGCCGGGATTCATCGGGGCCGGCAACGTCAATGGAGTGGCAGGGCTGGTGGATCTCGCCCAGACGGCCTCAAGCCACGGCCTGGCCGCCTGGGGCAGCCTGGCCGGTGCGGCCGTAGGGGGGAGCCTGGGGGCGCTCTGGTGGTGGCTGCGCAGGCAGAGGCGCAAGGGGCTGCTGGATCAGGACCCCGCAACCGCCATGGTGGTGGCCCAGAAAAGCAACCCAAGCGGCAACCCATGGCGTAGGGATCTACGCCACCTGGACCGGATCTGGCGGCAGAACCCCCTAGCCCTGGCCGGCCTCTGCTCCGTGCTGGGGGCTGTTGGCTTCTACCACCACAACTACGACAACGTGATGCTCGTTCCCGCCCTGCTGGCGTCCTGGCGACTCACTCTGCAGAGACCCAGGGTGCTGGAAGCACTGCTAACGGTCCTGATGGCCCTAAGCGTCTGGACCCCCCAGCGGCTGCTCGATCCCCTGCCAGGAAGTGCCCTTGGGCAGAGCCTGATCTGGATGGCGGTGGGGATTTGCTTGTTGGTAGAATTGATCTAACTCCGTCTAGAAATCTGGATCTAAGGAACGGATCGACACAACGAGCAAACAGAAGAAACGAACCAACGGAGGCAAAACGGCACAGGCCGGAGACCTCTTGCCCTGTGATGCAGGACCTTGAGCAGACACGGCTGCTCGTTGTGGGGTATGGCAGCAACTGTTGCGTTGAGCGGGTTGCCATGGAGTCGCAGATAGGGGTCCAGGTTGCCCAGGGCCAGGGCCAGGGTTGCGGGGGCTCACACCCGCAAACACCAGTCCGGCGCCGACGAACCAGCTGAGCAGGATCCAGGCCGGGCCCGCGACGTGGCTGAGGATCAGGCCGAGCAGCACCAGCGAACCGGCGGCGATCTGCACCTGGCGCATCAATGGCAGGGGGGCGTTGGCCAGGCGCCGCAACGGCAGGCCGGCCTGCTGCCAACTGGGAATCCCGCCCTGCAGATCGGTGACGGGGTGGGGATGGCCCTGCCGCAGCAGGGTCTGCACCCCCTTGGCGCTGCGGTTGCCGCTCTGGCAGACGAGTACCAGCGGGCCCTGGGGCAGGTCGGCCTGGGGCAGGCGCGCCAGGGGAACGTTGAGACTGCCGGCGATGGAGCCGGAGGCGTATTCCATCGGTTCACGCACGTCGATCACGGTGACGCCGCGCCTGCCGAGCTGTTCAGCAAGGTCCTGGGCGCTGATGCATGCAGGACTGGTGGTGCTCGTGCTGGGGCGATCGGTTCGATTCAGGGAGCGGTTGGCCATGGTGAGAAAGGAAGGCAATGGCGTTGGTTGGGCGGTGATCAGTTGGCGTTCCCTTTCTCGAGCGGATAGCCCTCGTCGCCCCAGCGGCTGAGGCCGCCGCGCAGGTTGGCCACCTGGCTCAGGCCGGCCTTGAGCAACTGCTGGGTGGCAAGCGCCGAGCGGCTGCCGGAATGGCAGACCACCACCGCGGGTTTGCCCGTGGGGATCTCGCCGCTGCGGGCTTCCAGCTCCGGCAGGGGAATCCATTGGCTGCCGGCAATGCGGCCGTCGGGGCCCTCAAACTCCTCGGCTGAGCGCACATCGAGGATGGTGAGGCCTCCGAGGTGTTCGGCCACCCAGTCGGGCGCCAGCTCGGGCAGGCCGGCATAGCTGCGCTGCAGCGGCGCCCAGATCACGGGCGTGACCCCGACCCGCGGTTTGCCTGAGCGCAGGTTGCCGGGCAGGGCCTCGGCGATTCGGCCCGGGTGGGGCAGCTTCATGTTCTCCATATGCCCCACGAAGTCGCGTTCGCTGGCGCTGCCGCCGAGGCGGGCGTTGAAGGCCTTCTCCTCCGCCACCGAGGTGACCGTGCGGCCGGTGTAGTCGTGGCCGGGATAGAGCAGGCACGCCTCCGGCAGCGAGAAGATCTGCTCGGTGATCGAGCGCCAGAGGGTGTGGGCATTGCCCTGCTGGAAGTCGCAGCGACCGCAGCCGCGCACCAGCAAGGCGTCGCCGGTGAAGGCCATCGATTGGTCGTCGAGCACGAAGCTCATACAACCATTCGTGTGGCCGGGGGTGCTGCGCACCTCCAGATGGCGACCGCCGTAGCTGACGCGGTCGCCGTGCTGCAGCGGCTGGTTGACGTTCTCGGCCCTGGCGGCGGCGGCCAGGGCGATGGTGCAGCCGGTGTCTTGCTGCATCAGCCAGCTGCCGGTGACGTGGTCGGCATGGGCGTGGGTGTCGAGGCAAACCACCAGGTGGATACCCAGCTCACGGATCAGCGAGAGATCGCGCTCGTGCTGTTCGAATACCGGATCGATCAGCACCCCCTCGCCGCAGGGCACATCGGCCAGCAGGTAGGTGAAGGTGCCGGTGGGAGCGTCGAAGAGCTGACGGAAGAGCAGGGCGCCGCCACCGGCGGCCGCCTGCAACAGGGGGGAGGCGGAGGTGGGGACCATCAACGTGCTCAAACAGCTTTTATGAGTGTATGCGCATACTAACGAACCAGTAAGCGGTGGGCTCCGCTGGGGCTGGCGTGGCCCGTCCCGTCAATGGCCCAGGCAACCCATAATGCTTTCATCGTCATACACCACTCAGCATGGGTGCCGCCGGTTCGATGCCCAGCCCGCAGCTGCTGGAGGAATTCAGTCAGTTTTTCCGCCTGCTCAGCGAGCCGGCTCGCCTGCAGCTGCTCTGTCAGCTCAAGCACAGCGGCTCCATGGATGTCGCCGGCTTGATCGAGGCCACCGGCTTCTCCCAGTCCCACATCAGCCGTCAGCTGGGCCAACTACATCGGGCCGGCCTGGTGAGCTGTGAACGCGATGGCGTGCGCACCATCTGGAGCGCCGACAACGATCTCGTCGATGATCTCTGCACCTTGGTGCAGAACCGGCTCCGGCAACGCCTGCAGTCCCAGCTGCAGAGCCTGGCGGCCGGTTGAGCGATCGCGATCGGCTGCTGCCCCTAGGCCGGGCCGAGTCCACTGCAGCTGGCCCCGATCCAGATCTGCAGCAGCCGGCAGGGTGTGTCGTCCCCATTGATCGCGCTATGGGTACCGCTGCGCCTCACCGGCTCTAAGCACGGAGGTGGTTCAGACGGGAGATCAGATCGGCGATGGAATCGTCCTTGGCGGGCTGGGTCTTGTTGCTCACCAGCTGGCGGCCCACCACGTTGGCGCCGAGGTGGGCCAGCTGCAGCCTCAGGGCTGTCAGCACGGTGTGGCCGCCACCGCCGGAGTGGGTGGCGATGGCCACGGGGCGGCCATTGAACAGGGTCCGAAAGTCATCGCCCTGCATCGACAGCCAGGCGATGGCGCTGGTGAGCACCGGCGGAATCGAACCGTTGTATTCCGGCGTGCAGATCACCCAGCACGGGACGGCGACCAGCCGGGCCTGAAGCGCCGCCAACGCCGCTGGTGTGCCGGCCGCCTGAGCCCGGGGAGTGAACAGAGGAAGGCTGATGGCGGTCAGATCGAGCACTTCGGCGCCCTGGCCCAGCTCGCGGGCGGCGGCCGCAAAGCGCTCCGCCAGCAGCAGGTTTTGGCCATTGCTGGCGGCGATCACCAGCACATCACAGCTTGGCGTCAAAGTTGGCGTCATGGAATTGCTCAAACCAAGAACGTCCACCATGCCTCTTAATGGATCCGCAGCCCATGGAAGGTCAAACGGCTGGTCCGCTCATCACTCGACAGGCGGGTACCGCCACTGAGCACGGGCGGCGCTGTCTCTACGGTGAAAGCCTGCACCCCAACTGGATTTGGCCCTGATCGAGCAGGCGGCCCAACCGCAGCATCGCCGCCAGTTCGGCCCTGGAGAAGCGACCCTGCTGGCCCAGCAGCCAGTCGATTTCAGTCTGGGTGATCACTCCGGAGTGGAGGCTCCCGATAAACAGTTCGCCAGCGGTCATCGCCTTGTAACGAAGTTGTTACATCCTGGCGGTTCGGCGGGGCTGCCGTGATGGCTTCGCCCGCTGGTCGCGGCGCAAAGTGTTTGCGGAGACAGGCTTGGGGCTGCTTGCCCCGGCACTTCACATTCCTTAACGGGCCTTGCCATGATCTCAGAAAGACGATTTCCCGATGTCCACCTCCACCTTGATTGAGCTGTTTGGGGGCTTCATGGCCGCCTGCTTCGCCCTGTGGTTAGTGACCGTGGGCATTCCCTCGCCCCGGCGCGCCCTCCATGCCGGTCTTGCCGCAGTGTCTCCTGCGGTCCTTGCCTATCTGCAGGGGCCTGGACGCCTGGCCTCGGTGGGTCTGTTGCTGCTGCGGCTCAGCGTGGGCGTGTTGATGATCCATCACGGCCAGGAGAAACTCGCCGATCCCCAGCAGTTCGCCAACACCTATGTGGCTTCGCTGCATCTGCCCTTCCCCCTGTTCTTTGCCTATGCAGCCGGTTTCTCGGAGCTGATCGGCAGCTGGCTGCTGATCCTGGGCCTGTTCACTCCCATCGGTGCCCTGGCCTTGACCGGCACCATGACGGTCGCTGCCTACCAGCACATCTCCACCGCAGGGCTCAACATCTACGTGCTGGAGCTGGTGCTGCTCTATCTGGGTGGCAGCCTCGCCCTTTTGTTCAATGGCCCCGGCCGATTTTCCTTCGATGCCGGCATGGTGCCCGCCTTGCTCGCTGACCTCATCACTGCCGTCGATGCGGATTCTGAGCCGGCTTCCCCGGCAGCTGCGGTGCTGATTCCTGTGCCGGTTGAGCGCAACTTCTCCAACCAGGCCTGAACCACACCCATGATCTTCGTGATAGCTCCGGCCACACAGTTGCCAAAGGGCTCGACCTGCCTGGATGCCCTCCAAAAAGCCCAGGCCGCGGGTCCCTCCACCGGTTTCGTCTTGCGGATCTTCAGCCGCGGGGCCGCCTATCCCGATCTAGCTCTGCTGCCGCTCGATGGCCGCCTCACCGGTGATCAACGCCGTAACAGCGACGGCACCCAGCTGATATGCGATGCCGTCGTGGTCCAAATCGAGCCCCAGCATCACTGGCTTGGGGTCTATGGCGTCGATCCAGACGATCCGTCAGATTTGCGATGCCTCGATCGCATGGCGCTTAGCGAGCTGACCAATGCCCCCTGCTGGTTCTATCCCACCCACGACGGAACCTTTCTGAGCTGGGAGCGCA
>JAPLIF010000177.1 GCA_026389255.1 Cyanobacteriota bacterium | reverse complement strand
TGATCGTGGTCGTGATGATCGTGGTCGTGGTGATCGTCGTTGTGATCGTCGTCGTGATCAGGGTCGAAATCGGGATCGACCGGGGGGATGCCGTGGGCGCTGTGGGCAATGGGGGCCGCCAGCACCAGGGAGGAATCCACCGCTCCCCGGGCCATCGGCAGGACCGGGGTACCGGAACGCACCTGGCTAGCAAGCCGTTCTTGCACCGCCGCCAACGTCGGCCCCTCCAGCCGGTCGGCCCGGCTGACCAACACCAGATCGGCGGCCTGCAACTGGTCCGCAAACAGATCCTCGAGGGCATCGAGGTGGTCGAGGCTGGGATCGGCCTGGCGCTGGGCCTCCACCGCCGCCGCATCCCCCACCACATGGCCGGCGGCCAGGGCTTCGCCATCCACCACCGTCACGACCGCATTGACCCGAACGCGACTGCGAATTTCGGGCCAACCAAAGGCTTCCACCAGGGGTTCGGGCAGGGCCAAGCCACTGGTCTCGACCACGATGCCATCGAGCTTGTCGGCCTGGGCGAGCAGCACCTGCATGGTCGGTAGAAATTCGTCCTGCACCGTGCAGCACAAACAACCATTGGCCAGTTCCACCAGCCGTCCAGGCAACTCCTCCTGGGGACAGAAACCACAACTGGCAATGAGGTCACCATCAATCCCAACCTCGCCAAACTCGTTGACGATCACGGCCAACCTCAGGCCACTGTTGAGCAGCAGGTGCCGCAGCAGGGTGGTTTTGCCGGCCCCAAGAAAGCCGGTCACCACGGTCACCGGCAGACGCCGGGCGATGGGGGAACTCACTTCAGGGCACCAGGGCCGACCAGGTCCAGGCGGCGCCACAGCCGATCAAAACGCCCCCCAAAAGACGGCGCAGGCCCTCGCCACCAGGGGCCGCCAGGCGCTTTAAGACGGTCAGGGCGAGCAGCAGCAGCAGCCCCTCAGCCAGAAACAACCCGGCCAGATAGGTCACCAGGGGGCCCTGGGTCCAGCCCAGCACCGAACTGCTCAGGGCATAGCCATGCAGGCCAAAGGCCGGCAAGAGCAATCCCACCGGCCACCGGGCCAGAAGCACCAGGGCTTCCAGGATCAAGGTGGCCGACACCAAGGCCTCAGCCCCGGGCAGGCCAGGCATCAGCAAACCCAAAAGACTGCCAGCCAAGCCGGTCACCAGCAGGGCCAGCATCCAGGCGCTGCGGTGGCCGAGTCCGACCAGGGAAAGGGACAGGAGAAACACCAGATGGTCCGGACCCAGCACCGGATGGGCCAGGCCGCTGAACAAGCCGGTGAGGGGGGTGGGCTGCAGATGCAGCAGTTCCATTAGGTGATGGGCCTGGGCCGCAGGGGCCACTAGCAACAGGCTGGCTGGGATCAGGGTTAGGAAAAAGGCCAGCCGGGAATAGCAACGGCTGGCGCCGGTGGCCAGGGGCCACGGGGAGGGAAAAGACATCGGTTTGCCGGTCCGCGCCGGGCTGAGGGGGTTCGCATCGGCGGGTGTTCTGACTGGGTTGCTGAGCAACCGTCACAGCTGCGGGACAGTGCCGGAATCACGACCCTGGGGGGCCGCTGCACCGGGCTTTCCCCGTTTCCTCCGTGGGCTGAATCCCCACGGAACCGATTGACTCCGAATCTAGGCCCTATCCCGGCAGCCCAGGCTGTCGCGGGTAGCGATACCGGTCTGACTGTTACGGCCCGAGGCCCGGGCGCAGAGAGCCTTCTGCTCGGGCAGATCGAGGACGGCGTCGCTGAAATCCGCCCCCTCGATGTTGGCCCCCTTGAAATGGCTCTGCATCAACATGGCATTGCGCAAGACAGCGTCGCCGAGGTCAGCTCCATCAAAGCGACTGGCAAAGGCCACCACGTCTTCGAGGTTGGCGGATTGAAGCTGGCTGTTGCGCAGGTTGCTGTTGTTGAACACGGCCCCGCGCAGGTCGGCACCGCCCAGATCAAAGCCCTCAAGATCGGCCTTGAGAAACTCCTGCTGGCGCAGGTTGCGGCCGTGCATGTCCGGTTGCAGATCCTGGAGACTGCGCTGGCCCCGAAGCTCCGGAGCGGTGATGGCCCAGGCCGGGGCCACCCCTACGGCAAGTCCCGCCAGCCCCAGGACAGGAAGCAGCAGGGCCAGGGCCAGCCCCAGCCACCAGCGGCTGCGGGGCTGGCTCGGCTGCTGACCGGGGGCTGGCTGGGGGGGGTTAATGGCCATGGGCTGCCCGTACGCTTACTTCTTACTAGTTATGGCAGCCATGGCCATGTCCCTGCGGGTGGTGGTGCCCCCCCACCCGCTCATTGCCCACTGGCTCACCCTGGCCCGGGATGCCGAAACCCCTCCCCCCCTGTTTGCAACAGCGATGACCGAGCTGGGCCGTTGGCTCACCTACGAAGCGGTGCGCGACTGGCTGCCCCAGCAGGCCGTTCGGGTCACCACCCCCCTGGCCGAAACCGACGGCACCGTCATCGACAACACGGTTCCCCTGCTGGTGATTCCGGTGTTGCGAGGCGGCTTGGGCCTGTGGCAGGGGGGGCAGACGGTGGTGCCCACCGCCCGGGTGGCCCATGTGGGCCTGGATACGGGGGGGGCTGGGGTCCATTGGTATCTCGATGACCTACCAGCCCACCTCGAAGACCGTCTTGGGGTGTTGGTGTTTTTGCCCGTGCTGGCCAGCGGCCGCACCCTGATCGCCCTACTGGAAAGGCTGCATACGCTGGGGGTCACGGGCCAGCGACTGAGGGTGGTGACGGCCCTGGCTGCGGCGCCGGGATTGCGGCAAGTGGGCGAGATGATCGAAGATCTAACGATTTACTGCGGCTGCATCGACGCCGAACTGAATGACTTGGGGCAGGTGAAACCTGGCTTCGGCGATGCGGCCCAGCGGCTGTACGGAATCCCTGCATCCAGGAGATGAGGTGCTGCCGTCGCCCTGCCTAAGCTGCTTCCGGCACTGAGTTTTCCTCCGTTGACGCCATGGCTGAGTCCAGTAATCGCCCCCAGGCCAGCGGCAGCACCCTGGTCCTTGGGGTTGTCGTCGGGGCGGTGGCTGGGGCCAGTGGCCTGGCCTGGTGGTTATGGAGGGAGACCGAACGGCGCCACAAGCTCCAGAGAGCGCTGCAACGCCCCGCCCGGCCAGACCTCAGCCTCAGGAGCGCCTCCAGCGTGCCTTTCGCCGACCCCAGCGCCAACCATGGGTCCCACCCCCCCCAGGACTCCCCCTTTCAGGATCGGGTGCAGCAGCTCAACCAGGCCATCGACGAGGTGCGGCGTCAACTCGAAGAACTGCAAACCCAAGGGGGCCGGCCCGGCAGTTGATTTGAACTGTGACTGGGTACGATTGGCTGATTCCTAGTCCAATCCAAACCTTGTTGCGCTCCGCCACCATCACGCAAGGCATTTCCCGGTCTCCCAACAGGGCGATGCTGCGGGCCGTGGGCTTCGGAGATGACGATTTCAATAAACCGATCATTGGCATCGCCAATGGTTACAGCACCATCACCCCATGCAATGTAGGTCTCAACGACCTCACAAAGCGCGCTGAGGCGGCCGCCCAGGCAGCGGGTGCCATGCCCCAGACCTTCGGCACGATCACCGTCAGCGACGGCATCTCGATGGGTACCGAGGGCATGAAATATTCGCTGGTGTCGCGGGAGGTGATCGCCGACGCCATCGAGACCGCCTGCAATGCCCAGAGCATGGATGGGGTGTTAGCGGTTGGTGGCTGCGACAAGAACATGCCGGCGGCCATGTTGGCCATGGCCCGCATGAACATCCCCGGCATCTTTGTCTACGGCGGCACCATCAAACCCGGAAAACTGGGGGGTTGTGATCTCACCGTGGTCAGTGCCTTTGAGGCGGTTGGTCAGATCACGGCAGGCAAGATCGATGAGGCCCAGTTGATGGCCATCGAGAAGAACGCCTGCCCAGGTGCCGGCAGCTGCGGAGGCATGTTCACCGCCAACACCATGAGTTCGGCCATCGAAGCCATGGGCTTCTCCCTGCCCGGCAGCTCGACCATGGCGGCCGAAGATCCCGAGAAGGCCGATAGTGCTGCCCGCTCAGCCGAAGTGCTGGTGGAAGCCATTGCCGCCAATATCCGGCCCCTCGACCTCCTAACCCGGGAGGCCTTTGAAAATGCCATCTCCATTGTGATGGCGGTGGGTGGCTCCACCAACGCGGTCCTCCACCTGCTGGCCATCGCCCGCACCGCTGGCGTGCCCCTCTGCCTGGATGACTTTGAAGCGATCCGCCAACGGGTGCCCGTGATCTGCGATCTCAAACCGAGTGGACGATTTGTCACCGTCGACCTGCACCAGGCCGGTGGCATTCCCCAGGTGATGAAGTTGCTGTTGGAGGCCGGCCTGCTCCATGGCGAATGCCGCACGATTGAGGGCAAGACCCTCAGGGAAACCCTTGCCGATGTGCCCTCGGTGCCCCCGGCGGGGCAGGAGGTGATCCGGCCCCTCTCCAATCCCCTCTATGCCCAGGGCCATCTGGCGGTCCTGAAGGGCAACCTGGCCGCAGAGGGCAGTGTGGCCAAAATCAGCGGCGTCAAGAACCCTGTCATCACCGGACCGGCCCGGGTCTTTGAAAGCGAGGAGGACTGTCTGGCCGCCATCCTGGCTGGATGCATTCAGGCTGGCGATGTGCTCGTGATTCGCAATGAGGGTCCGGTGGGGGGTCCTGGCATGCGCGAAATGCTCTCGCCCACGGCGGCGATCATCGGTGAGGGACTGGGGGATGCGGTGGCCCTGATCACCGATGGCCGCTTCAGTGGCGGCACCTACGGCATGG
>JAPLIF010000029.1 GCA_026389255.1 Cyanobacteriota bacterium | reverse complement strand
TGGGACTGGGCTGTCGTGACCTCACCGTCCAGGAAGGGGGAACTGCAACTGAGGGCCAGCAGCAGGGCTGCCTCGCAGCGCATCAGCCGCAACGCCGTGAAGATCTGGTGGGTGGTGTCCAGCCCCAGGTTGATGTGCACGCTGGCGGTCACCACCCGGGTGCCGTAGGTCCGCTCGATGGTGGTGTGATAGTCGTTGCCGGGGTCGGATCGCACGAATGTGCGGGTGTCCCCCAGGCTCAGGGTGCTGCCGGGCAAAATGGTGAGGCCACGGGGCTTGAGCCATTGGCGCAGTTGGTTTCTGGGCTCCAGGAGCAGCTGCAGTTGGCGCCCGTAACTGGCTTCCGGGACCGTGGTGTATTCGAGGTTGCGATTGTCGGGTTCCGTCACGAATCCCGGCAGGGCGACGGCGGCCTCGGCGGCACAGCCCACCACCGTGCCATCCGGCAAACCGGTGTACATCTCTACCTCGAAACCCTTGAGCAGGAGGGGGCCGCTCACGCTCTGGCCTCGCCAGGGCGGTCCAGGCAGGCGAGGGCCTTGAGCATGCCCCGGGCCTTGTTCAGGGTCTCTTCGAACTCGCAGGCCGGATCGGAGTCGGCCACGATGCCCGCCCCGGCCTGGACCAGAACCCGCCAGTGGCCGTTGTCAGCGGGCAGAACCACCATGGTGCGGATGGTGATGGCCGTGTTGAGGGCGCCGCCCAGGTCCACCGCCCCGTACACCCCGGAGTAGGGCCCTCGGGCCCCGGGTTCGAGGGCATGGATCAATTGCATGGCCCGGATTTTGGGGGCGCCGCTGACCGTACCGGCGGGGAAGCAGGCCATCAGTAGATCCCAGATGTCGTGGCCCTTGGCCAACAGGCCCTCCACCTGGCTGACGATGTGCATGACATGGGAGTAGCGCTCGATCACCATCAGCTCCTCCACGCGCACCGAACCCGGTTGGCAGACCCGACCCAGGTCATTGCGGCCCAGATCCACCAGCATGACGTGTTCGGCCCGCTCCTTGGGGTCGGCGAGCAATTCTTGCTCCAGGCTGGCATCCTCGCTGGGGTCGGCCCCCCGGGGGCGGGTGCCGGCGATCGGTCGCAGGGAGGCCCGCACCCCGTTGGCCCCATCGGCGCCGAGGGGATCGGCCTGGACCATCACCTCGGGACTGGAGCCAATCAGGTACCAGTCCCCAAAGTTGAAGAAAGCCATGTAAGGCGAGGGGTTGACCATCCGCAGGCTGCGGTAGAGGTCGAAGGGATCTCGGCGCACCAGGGTTTCCAGCCGCTGGCTCAGAACCAGCTGGAACACGTCGCCGGCGGCGATGTGGTCCCGGCCCTTCTGGACGGCCGCCTCAAAGTCCGGCCGGCTGTAATTGCTGCGGGTCGCCAGCGTGGTCGTCAGGTCCAGTCCGTGGTCCTCCCGCCAGTCGAGGGGCAGGGCATGGGCGGGCAGGGGGCCATGCATGCGGGCTTCGAGGCGGGCGATGCGTTCGGCCGCCTGCTGCCAGGCCCGCTGGGGATCGGCGTTCTGGCTGAGATCGGCGTAGGCCACGGCCGTGATCTGGCGTTTGACCTGGTCGAACACCAACAGGCTGTCCGCCAACATCCAGCAGCCATCGGGGGGATCGCCGGCGACCGGGGGATGGACCGGCACGGTGGGTTCGATCCAGCGGATCAGCTCATACCCCCACATGCCAAACAGCTGGCCCACGGGGGGCAGCCCCGGCACCGGGGCGGGCTTGATGCCGGCGAGCTGTTCGCGCAGCAAGGTGAAGGGATTGCCCGCGAGCGGTTCCTGGCGACCATCGCGCCAGCGGCGTTCGCCCCGGTCTCCCCGCCAGGTGAGGGTCCAGAGGGGGTCGCAGACCACAAAGCTCCAGCGGCCCAGCCGCTCACCCCCTTCCACCGACTCCAGCAGGACCCCCTGGCGACTCCCCTCGGCCACCTTCAACCAGGTGGTGAGGGGCGTTTCCAGATCGGCGGGCCAGCGTTTCCAGAGCGGTATGTAGGTGGATCCCTGCTCGGCAAGGACCCGGAGGGCGTCAAGGTCTGGACTGGGTTGGGAACCCGGCATCGGGGCGAAAGCGGGCAAAAAAAACGGGGCACTCGGCCCCGCAGCTATGGGACCAGGGTCTGGCCGGCTCAGACTTGATAGGGCTCCTTGCCGCTGAATTTGAGGCTGGCGGGGTTGAGATTCTCACCAATCCGACGGGCATTGTGGCCCACCATGGGCCTGCCTTCGTTGACTTTCTCGGGGAAGACACCGTCCTTGGGATGGAGGAACTCAGTGTCACCACCGGGGTAGATCCGGTAGATCTTGTAATCCTCAATGCGGGGCTTGAACTTGGTGCGCAGCTGGGTGCCGAGGGCCAGGCACTGTTCTTTGCGGGCGAAATACATGATGTTTTCGCCAGCGTGCATCTCTGCCGCACCGCCGGTGGGTAGCTCAAACACCTGATCGGAGGTGCTGCTCCAGGTGATTGCATATTTCTCTTCGGTTTCGGCCGAGTTCAGCAAGCCACCCGTGCTGCCGATGAACTTGGGGAGTTGACCGTTGAGGGCCGTCGCTGGCATGGCTCGCAGTCCGTTTACTCGGGAAGCTAGCACCGTGTTTTTGCCTGATCCACTGCCTTGCGCCCACTCTTCACACCCGTCAACAAACGGACCTGGCGGGCTCAGCCGTGGCGATCCGCCAGGGGGAAGAACACGGTGAGGGAGCTGGCGCCCCGTTCGGTCAGCCGCCCCCCCAGGCGGTGGAAGAGCCGGCGGGTGGCCTGTTGACTCAATTGCAGCCCCCCCGTGGAGGGGTTCCAGCTCAGGACGGGGCCCACCGGTTCGGCCGTGGCGGCCACGGGCATGCCATCCGTGGCCTCTTGGTCGTCACTGCTGAGTTGCAGTTTCAGCCGCGAGCCTGCGGGCCGCAGCCGCACCAACACCCGGCTGCCCCCCCTGAGGGTGCGGCTGAAGCGATCCATGAGGCCGCCCAGCATCGTTTCCAGTCGGCTGGGGTCGCTGAGCACCGGCGGTAGATCGTCGCTGATGGCCAGCACGAGTTGCAGGCCCCGTCGGGCCAATTGGCGGCGCCATAGGTCCTCCAGCTGGTGCAGCAGGGCACTCAGATCGGTGCGGGCCAGCTCGCTGGCCGGCAGGGGGCTGCCGCTGCCGGGTTGGCGCTGGAGTTCGGCGGCCAGAAAAATCAGCCCGAAGCGGTCGATCTGTTCGCTGCATTCCCCATCGATCTGCTCCAGCCGTTGGCGCGCCACGGTGGGCAGGTCCTTGCGCCGCAGCAGGGAGCGAATCAGGGTGCGGATCGTGGCCAGGGGGGTCCGCACTTCGTGGGTGAGGGCCTCCAGCAGGGCGAGTTCCCCATCCATCGGGTCCTTGCCGTTGGCCTCCCGCCGGGGCGGGTGGATGATGGGTTGCAGGGTGACGCTGGGGGCCATGGTGGCCAGTCGTTCCGCCAGCAGGGGCCAAAAGCGCAGGGCCAGCTGGGGGTTGTTTCTTAGGGGTCCGAGGGACTGCAGGGCCGCCCGCAGGCGGGCGGCTTCGCGGGGGTCGTCCTCCTGTAAGCGCTGATCCAGGCCATGGAGGGCCATGGTGACGGCCTCCGCGTCAAAGCGCACCAACAGGCGGCGGGCTTCCGGGGCCCCTTCCAGGGCCATGGCCACCTGCAGATCCTGGGTGATCACCACGAGCAGGGGGTCCGTGCCATCGCCCTCGCGCAGGGGCAGCCGGCGGAAGCTGCCCGTCGGCCGGGCGGGATCGGGGTCGAGCGGGTTCGCTCCCCGGGGCAACTGGGGTGGGCCACTGCGGGGCAGCACCTGGGCCAGCTCCACCGGTGCCCAGACCCAACCTTTCAGGTGCCGCAGCAGGTTGGGGGAGTAGAGCGCGGGTAAGGGCATCGCCAACCAGACGCCCCGATGGCTGGCGTCCGGGTCCAGGAGATCGTCCTGCAGGGTGGCCAGGGCGGCCCACCATTGGCGGCGAACACTGTCCTCATGTCCCCGACCCGCTGGCGCCCCTTCGGCCAAGCGTTGACGGAGAGAGGCGAGGTTCACCACCAGCGCTGGCTGGCGTGGCTGCGGCGTCCGACGGAGGCGCAGAAACCGAGGCAAATGAAGTTGACGAGCATCGCCGAGCGTCCGTAGCTCACCCAGGGCAGGGGAATGCCCGTCACCGGGCCCAGACCGATGGTCATGCAGATGTTGATCACCACCTGAAACATCAGCATCGCACCGACCCCCACCACCACCAGGGACTCGACATCGGTGCGGGCGTGGACGGCAATCTGGATCAGGCGCCAGCAGAGCAGGGCGTAGGCGGCAACCATCAGGGCAGAGCCCAGGAAGCCCATTTCTTCGCCCACGGCACTGAAGATGAAATCGGTGTGCTGTTCGGGAATGAAGCGCAATTTGGTGAGCAGGCCGTGCATCAGGCCGGTGCCCCACAGGCCTCCGGAACCGATGCCCACCTTGCTCTGCAGCAGGTGATAGCCGCCGCCCAGGGGATCTTTGGAGGGATCCAGGAACAGCACCAGCCGATCCCGCTGGTACTCCTTGAGGCCATGCATCCACAGCAGGGGGGTGATGACGGCGAACAGCACCTGCACGGCGCTGACCACCGCCAGAGCCACCCTTTTCCAGGGCAGGCTGCGCCAGGCCAACCAGGCCATCAGCGGAATCCAGGCCAGCAGGGCCCAGGGGACGGTGCCCGCCAGGATCGCCGTCAGTAGGGGGGATAAGAGCAGGACCAGCCAGGGCAACGGCAGGCCGGCCCAGAAGAGCATCACCAGCAGGATGGCTCCAAACACCAAGGAGGTGCCCAGATCGGGCTGGATGAACACCAGGGCCCAGGGCACACCGATCAGGCCGATCGGACGGACCAGATCGACGGGCCGTTCCACCGGATAGCGCGACAACACCCCCGCCAGCAGCAGGATGGCGCCGATTTTGGCGAATTCGGAGGGTTGGACGTGGAAGCTGCCGATGCTGATCCAGCGCTGGGCCCCAAGGGCTGAGGTGCCCACAAAACGCACGGCCGCCAGCGAAAGAATCGTGGCGCCATAGATCGGCCAGAGCAGGGTGCGCAGCTGTTCGAGGGGGGTGCGGGCCATCAGCAGGGCCAGGGCCAGGCCCACGGCGGCCGTGATCCAGTGCTGGTACCAGTCGGCGTAATC
>JAPLIF010000254.1 GCA_026389255.1 Cyanobacteriota bacterium | reverse complement strand
GCAGAAATTTTCCTGATCGAACCGCACGAATGACAGCGCTGGTCGATCTATTGTGGGCGGAACTTTCTCCAAATGGATTGTCTTGGATCGGCTTCTATCTTGATCAACCAGATCAGGCCGAAGAAACAAGATTAATTTTGGGCCCCCGTCGTGACAAGCCCGCATGCAGTCCAATTGGATTGCATGGTGCGTGCGGGAAAGCGCTCTTGACTCGCACGCCTCTCATTGTTGGAGATGTTCGAGAACTGGGCGCGGGATATATCGCTTGCGACCCACTCGATCAGAGCGAACTCGTGCTTCCTTGCATCGATTCGGATGGTTCAGTCTGGGGGGTCTTGGATGCGGACAGTTACCAAATTGGTCATTTTGATCTTGATTACCAGCACAATTTGGCTAATGCGCTTCAAGTTTCTGGCCTTTCTTGTATGTGATCAGAAAGATTTGCATTCATCGCTTGCATTTATTGCTTGGTTTGAGTAGTCTTCTCGACCCCTCGGAGAGAACCTATATGCCACGCGTTTGCTTTTTTACTGGAGCTCGAACTACTACTGGAAACCGAATTACCCGTCGCGGTAAGGCGAAGTATCTCGGTGGAGTCGGCATCAAGACGACCAGCGTTACCAAGCGTAAATTCAAGCCGAATTTGCAGCGCGTGAAGGCGTTGGTCGATGGAAAGCCAGTTCGCATTTTGGCGAGCACGCGCGCAATTCGAACTGGATTGGTCGTGAAGCCAATCCGCCGAAAATTTGCATACACCAGAAAACTCGCTGTTCAAGCCTGATTTTACGGTATCGCTCATTTCTTTTTTCTGTCAATTGAATATTTATCAGTAAGTAGTTATTGGTTTGTTGTGGTTGATTTTGCCAAATACAAGCGAGTTTCACGCACTGACCTGAATAAATTTGTGTAATTTCCAATAATTTTTCTTGACGAATGCGTTTTTCGATATAGAATCAAACCGTACGCAACGGACTTTATGCCCTGAAAGTCAAGCAGAAGCGCCATGGTCGGCACTTTATGGCTTTCAATAATTGGGGCTACAACTCCCTGCAAGGCCGGATTCCCGGTGACATTGGTTTGGATGGTCCGTCGCTTCGGTGACGCCTCAGTCCTAAACCGCCGTTTGCTTGAGATTGGATCCAGCGGTTTGGTTTTTGGATCAGAAGTCTTTGCTCTAGAGTTTTACCCTAGGATTTTTATCCTTGGGTTTTGATTCTTATTGGGCCTCCAACCATCTTCTTTCAGATGGCTGGTTGCTTTGTTTGAGCTGAAGGTTTCTGGTCACAAACTGCCACCGGATAAATCTCAAGAAAATCAGTCAGGTTTTCGAACGAATTGTGTTTTCGATCAGTATCAGTGCGTCCTTCATGTCCCTATCTCCATTGCCTGCATAGGCTTAGAAACAGTTTGGCTTCAAAATTATGATCCCCTCCCGCTCCGATTCATCCGATCGAGACCGTGTTCTCGAATTGACTGACCTTGTTTCCCTTGTGGGCGAGTCAGTTGTTCTTCGCCCAAAGGGGCGCGAGCACATGGGGCTTTGTCCTTTCCACGAAGATCGTCGGCCATCATTTTCTGTGGTCACGCATAAGGGAAATGCGTTTTACAACTGCTTCGCGTGCGGCGCGAGCGGAAACGCAATCGACTTTATGGTGAACTATCACCGAATGGATTTTCTCGAAGCGCTTCGATTTCTCGCACAGCGTGCTGGAATTGAATTGCAGGCGCGCGGATCGAGTGGTCCCAGATCATCCGATCCTGATAGCCCCGCTTCACTTCGGCGCGCCAACGACGCTGCGCTTCGATTTTTCAGTCGAACATTAATTGATCCTGTCATTGGAAGCGCCGCGAAAAAAACGCTTGATGATCGAGGTATTGATGCCAAGATGATTGAGCGATTTGCTCTTGGTGCTGCTCCAGCCTCTGGTGATGGATTGGCCAACTATGTTGAAAAACTTGCCGCCCATCAAAGTCAAAGTGGCGACGATGCGCTTGATCCAGCGATGATTCGTGATTCATTCGAGGCAGCCGGGCTTGTGCGACGCCGAGGATCACTTGTCGATGTATTTCGAAATCGCGTGATGTTTCCTATTGCGGACGAACTGGGTCGATGCATCGCTTTCGGTGCGCGTGCGATCGATCCAGAGGATCAGCCCAAATATCTCAACAGTCCCGAGACCCCGCTCTTTCATAAATCAAAGTCGCTGTATGGGATTCACCTTGCAAAGCGTGCGATCATTCAATCGCGCACTGCGATTATTACTGAGGGCTACACCGATGTAATCGCGTGCCATCGCGCAGGAATCGAAAATGCGGTCGCAACTTTGGGCACCGCATTGACACGCGATCATGCCCGAATCCTGCAGCGTCTGTGCGACACAATTGTGCTTCTATTTGACGGTGATATTGCTGGTCAGCGTGCTGCGGATCGCGCACTTGAAATCTTCTTCGCGGCGCCAGTCGATCTGAAAATCTGCACGCTCCCTGATCAACTTGATCCCGATGAACTACTTCGCCAACCCGAGGGACGCGAGCGTTTCGACGCTGCCATTGCTCAATCTGAAGATGCACTCACGCATCTTGTTGGCAATTTCCGTCGCGAGTTGGATGCGCATCCTGGACTTTCCGCTCGTCAACGAACGATTGAAACCATGTTGACGAAACTGGTCTCGCTTGGATTGGGATCGCTCGACGGCATTCGTCGTCGACTCGTCATTGATTCGATCGCGGCGACGAGTGGAGTGACTGTCGTGGAAATCGAACGCTTCT
>JAPLIF010000183.1 GCA_026389255.1 Cyanobacteriota bacterium | reverse complement strand
GGCGATAGCTGCGCTCAAAGGCCACCGTGCAGAGCAGCAGGATGGCCAGCCAGGTGGGGTGAATACGCAGGGGAATCCCCCAAAGACGGGCTATCTGCCAACCTTCAGCCATGGTGATTGCGCGGGTGGAGAGTCATCAGCGGACCGATTAAGGTTGCCATCTTCGCCAGAGGCGCTTGCCGCTGTTGAAAATCTGCGGCCTGCGTCAACCCGACCAGGCCGCCGCCATCGCTGGCATGGGGGTAGGGGCCATTGGGGTCATTGCGGTGGAGACCTCGCCGCGGTTTGTGCTGCCGGAGCTGCGGACCGAGCTGTTTGCGGCGGTCAAAAACGCCCAACCCTCCTGCCTTGGGGTGGTGGTGGTGGCCGATCCCCAGGCAGCGGATCTGGCATGGCTCGGCTGCGGCAACGGCCATGACATCGTGCAACTGCATGGCCAGGAAAGTGCCGAGCGCTGCCAGGAATTGCGCCAAAGCTTGGGTATCAAGGTATGGAAAGCGCTGCGGCTGCGCGATCCTGGCGATCTGACCCAGGCCGCCCTCTACGCAGGTCATGTTGATGGGTTGCTGCTGGATGCCTGGGTCGCCGACCAACTGGGGGGGACGGGACAAAGGCTGCCCTTGGCATGGCTCCAGGGGTTCAACCCTGGGGTGCCGTGGTGGCTGGCGGGTGGGATTGCCAGCCATGCCATTGCGGACATTCTGTCCCAGGTGCAGCCGAACGGACTGGATGTGTCCAGCTCCGTCGAAAAAAGCCCTGGAAATAAGGATCTCGAGGGCGTTGCGGACCTGGTGAGGGTCGTTAATCAATATAGTTAAGCGGCAATTCAATAACCGATCATCGATTCCTGCTGCTTGACAAGCTCAAAAAATTCCTGCTTCAGGCTGGGATCCTTACGGAAATCACCACGAACCACAGAGTTGACCATGCTGGTTTGGGGTTCTTTCACGCCCCGCCATTTCATGCAGTAGTGCTGAGCCTTGAGAAGAATGGCCAGGCCTTGGGGCTGACACAGTTCTTCAATCTCATCGGCAAGAATAATTACGGCCTCCTCTTGGATATGGGGCCTGGAAAAAACCCAATCAGCAATTCGTGAAAATTTGGAGATTCCGATCACCCGCTCACCGGGTTTGATCCCAATCCAGCAGTTACCCATGATAGGGACAAGGTGATGGGAACAGGCGGAGCGCACCGTGATGGGTCCCACGGTATAAATCTCATCCAGATCCTTAACATTGGGGAAACTGGCAACCTTAGGCTGGGGTAGATAACGCCCCTTAAAGACCTCTTGGAGGTACATTCGAGCGACGCGCTCGGCCGTTTCTTCAGTATTGTGATCATTATCAATATCGATTACAAGGCTTTTAAGCAGCTCACGTACTTTTCCCGCAACCTCAATCTCAAGGCATTCAAGTTCTCCGTTCTCTATATACTGGGCGATATTGTCATTGGCAAGGAAAGGAACCCCTTGCTCCTGAAGACGATTCTTGATTTTTTGACTGACGGGAATCATCAAGGAGTCAGGATTCTCCGTACGGCTGGACAGGTTCGAGGGGAGCGTCGATGTCATGGGTTTTATCAGAAGGGGCCCGCTGCAGACAAAGACATTGATTGAAGTCCTGATCGCGAGCAGTTAGGCCAAAAGAAAAGGCTTGAGGATGCCGGGACATTCAAAAGCATGGCACGTCTTCGCAAGAAATGTGGGTGTCCCAAAGTCACGGGGGGGAGGGGTCCCCGAACCATGCTGCAGGCAGGATCCCGTTGCGGTCCTAGGGACCCAAGGGATCGTCCGCCCCCTCCATGAAGCGACCGATCGCTCGATACTTGCGGTAACGCCCAGCAACCAGCTCGGCAACGGGCATTGCCAGTAACTCGGCCAGCTGCAGACCAAGGGCTGCTTTCAGCGATTCAGCCGCTTGGAGGGGTGCCCAGTGGTTCCCGCCGCAGGGTTCATCGAGTACGGCATCAATCAGACCGAGACGCAGAAGATCGGCCGCCGTAATCCTCAATGCTTCGGCGGCCACGGGGGCCTTGGCCGCATCCCGCCAGAGGATGGAGGCACAGGCCTCAGGACTGGCGACGGTATAAACGCTGTGCTCAAACATCAGCAACCGGTCAGCCACACCAATGCCGAGGGCACCACCGGAGCCTCCCTCACCAATCACCGTGGCAATAATTGGCACCTCCAGCCGGAACATCTCCCTCAAGTTGACGGCAATGGCCTCTCCCTGACCCTGCTCTTCCGCCAGGACACCGGCATAGGCCCCTGGCGTGTCGATGAACGTCAGAATCGGCAGGCGGAAACGATCGGCATGCTCCATCAGCCTCAGGGCCTTGCGGTAACCCCCCGGAGAAGCCATCCCAAAGTTGCGGGCCACATTTTCCTTCGTGTCCCTTCCCTTCTGATGGCCCAGCATCACCACCGACTGGCCAGCGATCCGACCGATGCCGCCGACGAGGGCCCGGTCATCGGAGCCACAGCGATCGCCGTGCAATTCAATCCAGGAATCGCAGATCAGCTGGATGTAATCGAGGCAGCTGGGACGCTGCGGGTGGCGGGCCACCTGAATTTTTTGTGCCGGGGTCAGATGGCTGAAGATCTCCTCGCGGCGGCGGGCCGCCAGGGTTTCAAGCTGCAGGATCTGCTGGCTGACATCCACCTCAGAATCCCTGGCCAACTGCCGGATCTGCTCGATCTGGTCCTCCAGCTCGACCAGCGGTTTTTCAAATTCGAGAAGGGCGCGGCGGGCCATGGGATCAACAATCAGGAAGGCGCTTGGGCAATGGAGGCTTAGGCATTGACAAGGCTGGCGAGGGGCCGCTCCTCCAGCCCCAGGGGTTGAAAACCATGGCGAACGGAAGCGGCACCGATCCAGTCCATGCGATCCAGGGTGATGTTGTTGCGCCCCCAACTGAAATTCGTGTGGTGGTCTTCGAAATCCAGGAGCATGGCCTCGGCGAAACAGGCGAACATCTGGCGCTGGGGATTCGTCATTTCGGCCACCTCCATCATTTGCCAGCCGATATCACTGCCAAATTCGACGATGCCTCCCTTGACGACATGGACTCCGTCACAAGCCACCTTGCTATCGAGGTTCTTGGGATAGCCCCCATCCACCATCAGGCAGGGACGGTGCAGCCGCTCCCGGTCGATGCTGAGGGTCTCGGGAAGACTGGCGACCCAGACCACGACATCGGCCTGGGTCAGCTCCTCCTCCATAGGAAGAATGCGGCCCCCGCCGAGTTCCAGCTGCAGCGCCTCTAGGGGGGCCTGCTGACGGGCCACCAACAACAACTCAGCCACACCCGTGCGCTGACTCAGCCAACGGCAAACGGCACTGCCGATATCACCCGTGGCCCCGACCACCGCCACGGACGCCTTGGCCAGATCAATCCCGATCGTGGGGGCAATGGTCTCGACCTGACGACATATCACCCAGGCCGTATGGGTGTTACCGGTGGTGAACCGCTGCCAATCGAGGGTGGTGTTACGGATGTGTTGCTGTTGCAGCAGGTTGAAATTTTCGAAAATAATCGAGGTAAACCCCCCCAACGCCGTGATGTCGAGACCACTTTTCTGGGCCAGCTCCATCGCATTGAGAACCTTGCGGCGGGCGGTCTTGAAACGGCCAAGCATTTCAGGAACAAACACCGAGTCGATGTAAGCCCCCTCAATTTGTTTGCCCGTCGGGCTGGTCACCGTGATGCGTTCGACGAGCTGGGGGGGAGCACTGCACCACATGTCGAGATCGCCACTGGCGTACTCCTCATATCCAAGGAATCGGGCCTTGGTACGAGCCTCTTCAAGATTGGTGGAGTGACCGATGAGGCCGAACATGGGCAGTCTTAAAGGGGAGCGGCTGGCCCAACAGCAGAACCGTTGCCAGCCGCCCATCCTTACATGGGTGTTAGCGGAAGGGACTCAACCGACTAATGCGGCAGCGGCTAGGCGGGCGATCTCTTTGGAGGTGAAGCCGATCTGGGTCAGGGCCTCTTGATAGGCAATCAGAAAATCTTCGATCAGATCTTCCTTGGCCATGCCCACGGCGGCGGCATCGGCGGCTACCCGATCCAACATGCGACGCACGTGGGGCAGATTGGCCCGGTTGGCGGCCTCCAGCTCCTCACGGCATTCGTTGAGATGGGCTTTGAGCCACTCCTGGCCATAATTGAGATGGGTATATTCATCCTGCACGACCGCTTCGGTAATTTTGCGAGCGAAGGGATCGGAGACAGGGATGTAAATATGATAAGCGGATATGGCGAAAGCCTCGATCAACAGGGCCTGGATCAGCAGGCAGGTGACCACCTTGCCCTCAGCTAGGGCTTCCTGGAAATTTTCGCGTAACGGCGTAAAAAATTCCCGGGCAAAGTCCATATCGGCTTTAACCCCCAGATTGGCGCCGCAGGCGGTGAAGCCTTTCAGGTGCTTCATCTCCATGCGGGCCAGCCGGGCCAACTCCTCGGCCTGATCAGGAATGAGGGTGCCAATCGAAATGTAGTTGTCGTGGGCTTCCTGTTCCCCCTCAATCACGATGGCGTTGATGCGGCTATAGGCATCTTTGTACTGGGCCGTCGTGAAATCGGGCAGCCCCTCACCATCAACCCGGCTGGCCACCTCGGCAGAAGAGTTGGGTTCGAGGATCGGCATGGGCCCGTAGGTGATGAGCCTGTAACTGTAATCACCCCTGGGTTGCCTTTGGTGGCCAGTCACTACGCAGCAGGCCATCGAGCCGAAGCCACCAGCCCTGCACCAGCCGCTCCATCAATTCAGCCCCAAGGGAGGGGGTGGCCCCCCGGGGATCCCCAATCACGCCGCTGCGACTGATCTCAGCCGTCAGCCAGGCGCAGGGGGCCGCCCCCTCCAAGCTCCATCCCGGCGGGGCCGCCGCCTCGATCCCCAGCCCATCGGGCTCGCGGCCGGCGCGGGTCCGCTGGGGGGCCAGATGCAACATCAGGCTGGTTTCCGCCAGGCCGGCATGCAATCCCTCGCTGCGCTCGGGCTCGGGAATCAACGGCCCCAGACCCTCCGGGCCCTTCCAGAGAAAACAGGGCAGCACGGCCAGGTCGGGGCAGGCGGCATGCAGCTGGCGTGCGGCTGTCTCCAGCAGGGCAATCTGCCCCCCATGGGCATTCAGCAACACCAGCCGCTGGAAGCCGGCGGATTGCAGGTCCCGGCCCACCGCCTCCACCAGGCCCATCAAGAGCTGGGCCGGCAGGCTGATGGTGCCTGGAAAACCCCGATGCTCTGGCGAAAAACCCAGGCTTTGCAAGGGCAACCGCACGATCGGCAAATCCCCGTCCAGCCGGTCCAGCACCGCATCGACCACCCGGTCGGCAAAGAGGGCATCGGTGCCCAGGGGCAGGTGGGGGCCATGTTGTTCGGTGGCCCCCATGGGCCAGAGAACGGTGCTGCCCTGCCTGCGGGCCAGTTGGGCAATCTCAGGCCAAGGCAAACAGTCGAGCCGGCGCTCAGGGGCAGGGGACATCGGGTGCGGCGGACAGGGGGGCCCATGGCAATCCTTACAGTGGGAGTTCACCCAGCCCCCCTGAGGCCATGACCGGAACTGGCAAGCCTGCGCCGCGTCAGCCCCGGATTCCCGCCCAACCCCCCGCCGCGGCCGCCGCTGTGCCGCCGCGCCGCCCCCCCCAGGTGGTGATGCTGAAGCGCGAAGAAATCATCGCCATCAAGAGCCCGGAACCCCCCGCTGAAGAAGCTGCCGTCCCGGCCAAACCCGTGTCGTTGGTCGCCGCCCCCGTGGTGGCGCCGCCGGCCCCCAGCCGGGGCCCTCGGGGGGATGAAGATCTGTTTTCGACGGACGAATTCGAAGGCCTCACCATGGCCGACCTGATGGGACCGGCCACCCAGGGCCGCCGCCAATCCACCCCGGCGCGAACAACCCCCGAGGCGGCCAAAACCCCATCCCGCACCGTGGATGACTTTGATTTCGATGAGGAAGCCTTCCTCGCCGCCCTGGATGAGAACCAACCCGTCGGCACCACCGGCGATGTGGTGCAAGGCAAGGTCATCGGTCTGGAAAGTGATGGGGTCTATGTGGACATCGGCGGCAAGGCGCCGGGGTTCATGCCCAAAAAGGAATGTGGCCTCGGGGTGATCACCAACCTCAAAGAACGCTTCCCGGCGGGTCTGGCGATCGAGGTCCTAGTGACCCGGGAACAGAACGCCGATGGCATGGTCACCGTCAGCGCCCGGGCCCTGGCCCTGCGGCAAAGCTGGGACAAGGTGCGCCAGCTGGAAAAGGACGGCAAGGTGGTTCAGGTCAAGATCACCGGCTTCAACCGTGGTGGCGTCACCTGTGATTTAGAAGGCCTGCGGGGCTTCATCCCCCGCTCCCAGTTGCAGGAAGGCGAGCAGCACGAAGCCCTGATGGGCAAGACCGTCGGTGTGGCCTTCCTGGAGGTCAATCCTGAAACCCTCAAACTGGTGCTTTCCGAGAAGAAAGCCGCCTCGGCCGCCCGCTTCTCCCAGCTGGAAATCGGCCAACTGGTGGAGGGCAAGGTGGCGGCTCTCAAGCCCTACGGCTTTTTCATTGACCTCGGTGGGGTCAGTGGCCTGTTGCACCACTCCAGTGTCACCGGCGGAGCCCTGCGGGACCTGCGCGAAGCCTTTGAGGTGGGTGAAACGATCAAGGCCCTCGTCACCCAGGTGGATCCCGGCCGGGGTCGAATTGCCCTCAACACCGCCCTGCTGGAAGGTCAGCCGGGTGAATTGTTGGTCGATAAGGCGAAAGTGATGGCCGAAGCCGAAGATCGGGCCACCCGGGCCCGCTCCCTGATCCGTCAACAGGAGCAATCCGCAGGATGAATCCTGGCTCCACCACCCCCCTCCTTTCCCAGGAGGCTGACTGGGAAATTGATTTTTATTCGAGGCCCATTCTTGAGGCCGATGGCCGTAAACGCTGGGAACTGCTGATCTGCGCAACCCCGGTCGCCAACGCCACCACCAGCCCTTTCCGCTGGATGCGGGATTGCCCAGCTGACAGTGTCAACTCGATTTGGCTGCGCGAGGCCATCGAAAGCGCCTTGGCCGCTGCGGCCGCTGGGGGCCTGGCCCCGCCGCGGCGCCTGCGCTGCTGGCGGGGCTCCATGCGGCCGATGGTGCAGAGGGCCAGCGATGGACTGGGGATGGAGCTGGTGGCCTCCCGCCGCTGCTACGCCCTGCAGGATTGGCTGCGCCAACGGGAAAAGGAGGTTTACCCCCAACAGGAGGGTTATCTGGCCGGTCCCCTCGCCCCCGCCCCCCAACCCCTGCGGCCGGTGGCCATTGCCCTGCCGGAAGCCGCCCGGGGGGACCGCTGGAGCTGGGCCACCCTGGAGGCCGGTGCCCTGGCGGAGGCCAGCGACTGGGAAGCCAGTTTCAGCGGCTTGTTGCCCTTGCCCGACGGCATCAACCCAAACACCCCCGTCCCCGGCCTGCGGCTGTTCAGCCAACGCCGACCCCTGGCGATCGCCGGCTGGCTCGCCGGGCTGGAGCCGGTGCGGCTGGAAATCGAGGGCGACCAACTGGTGCTGGAGGCGGGATTGGATGACCGCTGGCGGCTGGCCCGCCTGGAGGCGGCGGAAGCGGAAGCGGCCCAGATCGCCTTTGCCGCCGCCCGGGAGCAGGCCGGAGGCCTGCAGTTCATCGCCGTGCAATCCGACCCGGACCAACCCCGCTTCGAGGGTTTCTGGATGCTGCGTGACCTGCCCGATGGCTGAGGCCAGTCCAGCCCCCTTTGACCGTCCCGATGCCGGCTTCAATGATCGGCCCGGCTGGACCTGGGTGGGCACCTATGGGGGCTGGTACCTACAAGCCGAGCGCTTGCGCGGTTTTGAGCACGGCTTCTTTAGCCGCCAATGGCAGGGCCGCGAACCCGCCGAGCTGGCCGCGTTTGTCAGCGCCGGAGTCAGCGTGCACCGCCCCCAGCAGATCCATAGCTCGCTGGTTTTGTCCGCCCATGAGGCCAGCGCCGCACCCTGGCCCCAGGCCGACGGCCTGGTCAGCGACACGGCGGGCCAAAGCCTGTGGGTTTGTGGGGCCGACTGCACCCCCGTCCTGATCGCCGATCCCGCCAGCGGTCGGGTCGCCGCCGCCCACGCCGGCTGGCGGGGCGTGGCCGGCCGCATCCTGCCTGAGGCCATCACCTTGCTGGAGCAGGCCGGCAGTCGGCGCCAGGACCTGTTGGTGGCCCTGGGACCGGCCGTCAGCGGCGCCAATTACCAGGTGGAGCGCCCGGTGAGCCTGGCGGTGGCCGCCTCACTGCATCCGCCCGGATCCGTAGCCGCCCAGGGGGTTGGCGGCCTGGAGGCAAGCCGCCAAGAAGAAAGACGACTGGAGGAACTCAGGGCCTGTGGGGCCCTGGGTGCCGATCCCCAACCCGACCGCGATCGCCTCGATATCCGGGCCGCCACGGTTCGCCAGCTGGAACACGAAGGCCTGGACCCGGAGCAGATCAGTGTCTGCCCCCTGTGCACGGTGGCCGAGCCCCTGCTGTTCCATTCCTGGCGCCGCGACCAGGTGAAAGCTGTTCAATGGAGTGGCATCGTCGCCCAGAGCTGAATCAGCCGGCGAGAGGGTCACGATGGCGACGACAGACACCGCCCATTCGCTGCGACCGCCCCGTTGACAAAAGACGGTGCGGTAATCATCAACAAACCGCAGTTCAGTAAGAAACCACAAGGCGACTCCACACACCTTGAGCGCTGGGAAATTGGAGCTGCGAGGCTCTTTTTCCTGATGGGACTAGCTCTGTTGGCGAAACGAACCCAGCGACTGGCATGGTGAAGCAACAAAAAAACCTGGTCAAGACCTTGCGCAAAGGGCCCAAGACAGGAGAAAATGCAGATGTTGCATTTTCACACCATGCTTACAGGAGCAGATCTACTGGCCAAGGTCAAGGAGCTGGGCGATGTCAGCAAATCTGACCTTGTTCGGTCTTGCGGCTATGTGTCCACCAAGGCCGATGGTAGTGAACGCCTCAATTTCACGGCGTTCTACGAAGCCCTTCTCAATGCCAAGGGAGTCGATTTCGGCGCTGCCCCCAAAGCGGGCAAAGCCGGT
>JAPLIF010000239.1 GCA_026389255.1 Cyanobacteriota bacterium | reverse complement strand
CCCGCCAGCAGCCACAGCAGGTTAGGCCTATCCCCCAGCTGCTGGATCACCGCCACCAGCAGCTCCAGCCCCTGCTTTTTGTTCATCGAGCCCGAATACTGCAACACCACCGCTCCCGCCGGCACCCCCAGCTTCCGCCGGTAGGGATTCGCCGCCGCCTCCTTGGGGCCCTGGGGCTGGATCGCCTCCAGATCCACCCAGTTGGGCAGCACCACCGTCCGCCTGGCCTCCACCCCCTTCTGCTGGGCCCGCTGCACCATCGCCGCGCTGATCGTGCTCACCCGATCAAATTTCTGCAGGGTGCGGCGCTCCCAGCCCTCCGCCAGCCCCCGCAGCCATTGTCCCTTCAGCATCCCCAGCTCGAAGGCCGCATCCAATTCGAAATCCTGGATGTGCAACCAGCTTTGGCAGCCCTTCCCACACAAACGCTGCAGCAGCAGGGCCCCCGGGGCGCAAAAAAAAGCCGGCGCCACCGTGATCACCACATCGGGCCGCCAGCGCCGCTGGGCCAAAAGCACCGGCAGGCTCGTCAGGGCAAAGCTCGCCAGGTGCATTAACCTTGTGAGACCACTGGGCCGGCGCGGCACCCAGAGCGGACATCGCCGCACCTCCACTCCCGACAGTCGCTCAAAACTATAGCGATTCTTCACATTCTTGTTGCCATTTCCTAGGCTCCAGCGGGGAAAGTAGGGCTGGGCCGTAATAACGCGCACCTGATGCCCCTGCTTCCCTAGCCAAATGGCCAGCTCGCCACTGTATTTCCCAATCCCCACAGGCTCAGGAGCAAAGTTGATTCCGTAGAGAAGAATGAGCATCCCCAGTCCGATCCTTGCTACTCACCCCAGTCAACATCCTACGCGTGGGGGTTTAACTGGAGGGGTTCTTCGTCTCTACGGCAAGGATATCAACCGCCTGCTGCGGGTTCTGGATCCCACCCTGATCACCGCCCTGTTCCTGCTGGCTGAATCCGGTTCTGCCATCCCGCTGCCCATCAGGGCGCTGGCGGTATTTCTGTTTACGGCTCTCATTCTTCCCACCGGCAAGCTTTACCGCAGCTACCGCCAAACCTCCCTCTGGACCCTCGTGCGCCGGGTGAGCACCAGCTGGGCCTTGGTGCTCACCGCCCTACTGCTGCTGGGCTTCCTGCTTAAGATTTCTGCCACTTTCTCCCGCCTCGAGATGAGCCTTTGGGCCCTCGCGGGCTGGATCCTGCTGCTGCTGAACCATGTCGGCAGCCGCAAGCTCCTGCGTTGGCATCGCCTCCGCGGCGGCAACACCCGCACCATCGCCTTCTGGGGCACTCCCTCCCAGGCTATCGAGTTCCACCGCAAGCTCCTGCAGCTCCCCTGGATTGGCCTCCGCCTGGTGGCCTGGTTTGAAGCGCCCCACAGTGAGCCGCTTCGCCTGCCCCCCACCATGCCCCCCTCCTCCGGGGGCCTGCGGGAAATGCGCCTGTGGCTCAACAGCCACGATGTGGACCAGATCTACTTCAGCTACCTCTCCTCGGCCGAACTACCCCTGGAGCAGGTGCTGCGTTTTTTCGGCGACACCTGCAAGCCCGTCTATTACCTCCCTTCGTGGGCCAACTCCTCCATGCAGTTTGAGGTGGACCAGCTGGGCGATGCCTTCACCATCAACCTCTGGGGGCAGGAGGGCTCTTACATCGACCACCGCATCAAGCGCCTCATCGATTTGGTGGGGGCGTCCCTGGCCCTAGTGCTGCTGGCGCTCCCCCTGCTGGTGATCGCCCTGCTGGTGGCCACCATCAGCGCCGGGCCGGTGTTCTTCGCCCAGACCCGCTATGGGCTGGATGGCCGTCCGTTCAACATGCTGAAGTTCCGCACCATGACCGTCACCGAGGATGGGTCGACCCCCGGGTTGCAGCAGGCCCGCCGCGATGATCCCCGCGTGACTCCCTTGGGCCGCATCCTGCGCCGCTGGTCGCTCGATGAGCTCCCCCAGCTATTCAATGTGCTGAATGGCTCCATGAGCCTGGTGGGGCCCCGTCCCCATGCCGTGGACCACAACGAGCACTATCGTCATCTCATCCCCGGCTACATGCAGCGCCACTCCTTCAAGCCGGGGATGACGGGGCTGGCCCAGGTGGAGGGCTGGCGCGGCGAAACCGCCGAACTCGACGCCATGGCCCGCCGGGTCGAGGCCGATCTTCGCTACCAGCGGGAATGGTCCCTCGGCATGGATGTTCGGATCTTGCTACGAACCCTGTTTAAGTTGCGCTCTAGGAATGCCTATTGACACCATCATGCGCCTATCCCTCCGGGGATCTTGTTAGGCGTCGTAATACCGTTTGCCGTCACTGCGCACGGCATCCGTCCGACGGGCCGACCGCCGGCTGAACTCGCTCACGCTCGGATTTTGCACCATGGGATCCACATGGGCCACCTGCTGCCACAACTCCCGCGGTGCCCAGCGCAAGGTGTGTGTCACCCGGTCGTGGCGCACCACATGGCACCAGTGGGTGCTGCCGCACTGGGGGCAGAACAGATTCTCCAGCCATTCGTTGCTCAACACCAACACCGGATAGGCCTGAATCACCAGCCGGGCCCGCTTATCGCCCATGCCCCGCTGGCGCAGCTGCTCAGATGTGACCAGGTGTAAAAAATATTTGCGGCCATTGCCACTGATGCGTTGCTCAGGATGGGCAGGGCAAAAAAGTTCCCGGCCCTTCGATCGCACCCTGCGCTTGCCGGGCAAGCGATTTTCATCCAAGTTCCGCTTGTCGTTGGTTTCCATTGATTAACCCTGACAATTCAACATCTATTTAAATGTTAAAAAATAAAAATATTCTCATTCAATATAATCAAATTAATATATACTAATACATTGTAATTGATTCTTCAATTTTAGTAAATTAACAGTACATTTATGTGACCACTCACTTTTGTAGTATACAACAACTTTGCCGCCCTTCCAGTGCCGCCTTGGCAACGGCAAGGGCAACTCCGGGGGTTAGGTGCTCCAAGTGGCACCAACAGCCCCAATGGGACGATGCCCATGCGGCCAGACCAGCTGCTGGCGTTGCTTTCTGTGTAAAAATCTGAACGATCGAGGGATCTCACCACCGTAATCTTGGCGTGCCGCCGGGTGCTCGGGGTGGCATGCGTGTCCAACAGATCCAGATCGGAATTGTTGCTCCTTGCACTAACCCCGTCCATGCAGATCTCGGATCACGAACAAAAAGTGTCCCTGGCAGCTGCCTTCGCAGAGCTGCTGGCCAATCTGCCGGGTAGTTGATTATTGGTCATATTCTATCCCATTGCGTTGCCCGTGGCTTTCAACGATGCCAAGACCAGCACCTGGGGGCCAGGAGCCATGGAAGCTTTCTTCCCTAGCTGAATGGCCCCACCGCTGGGCAGCCAGCAGGGTCAGTCCCTTTAGGCCCTGGCTGGTCACCGCAGCGGTACTGCTCGGCATCACCTGGCTCACCTTCTCGCGCCTAGTCGGGGAGGGGATCTTGGACCATGTTGACCAGTTTGGTCACGAGACCCTGAGGGCCGTCCAGGCCTGGGAAAACCATGGTTTCTTTTCCATGGCGGGATTCTTTCCCCTGGGTGGCACCTATTTTGATGCTAAGACTTTCCCTGATCAGATCTATCAGTCATACCCCCCACTTTACCTATTGCCTTATTGGCTTGGCTACCAACTATTTGGGGAAGGTGGCTTTCC
>JAPLIF010000166.1 GCA_026389255.1 Cyanobacteriota bacterium | reverse complement strand
ATCTCACTGCCCACCACGCTTGGCAGGTAATTCTCAAGGCCAATATAATTAATTGCCTGCAGACGATCACCCAGCGGCACGATCCGCAGACGGCCGCGGTACCGGGCCTCCCCGAGGGGCACCAGGCCACCGGGAGCGGGACTGTCCACCCAGACCTCGGGCCGCTCCCCCGCCAAGTCGGTCGCAACGGCGGCCAGAGCGACCGGCCGACTGGCGTCCATGCCCTTGGGCCCGGGTGCCCCCCCCGCAGTCGCAACGGCCCCCTCCAGGATCACCCCCCCGGCCCCAGATCGCAGCCTCAGGCCTTGTCCCGGGCCAAGGACGTAGAGAAGCTGGCCCCTGGCATCACTCAGCCTGAGGCCCGTTCCAGGGGCGCTCAGATCGATGGCAGGGGCGGCCCGCACCAGAATCCTGAGGATGGGATCCGTTCCGACGGGTCGTGCCGGCGACGCCAGCACGAGGGCCAAGGGAAGGACCAAAGCGTGACTCCAACGCCAGCCAGGAAGAAAGGCCATAGCTGGATCGATCAAGGCTCGCCATTGTGCCGCCCCTGGCCCCAGCCGGCCAGGGCCCGTGGCAGCATGCGCCCCCCGGGCAGCACGGACGTGCAGGTCACCTTTCTTGGCACCAGCTCTGGGGTTCCCACCCGGGGCCGCAACGTCTCATCGGTGGCCGTGCGGCTGCCGCAACGGGCCGAGCTCTGGCTTTTTGACTGTGGTGAAGGCACCCAGCACCAGTTTCTGCGCAGTGACCTAAGGGTCTCCCAGCTGTGGCGGATCTTCATCACCCACATGCATGGAGACCATGTCTTTGGCCTGCCGGGGCTGCTGGCCAGCCTGGGGCTGGCGAGCCGCTGCCCCGGGGTGGATCTCTACGGCCCCGATCCCTTACGCGATTACCTGGAAGGGGTCCTGAGGACGTCCTCCACCCGCATTGGCTATCCCCTGCGCAGCCACCGGGTTCGCCAGGCCGCCCAGAGCGGCGAGGTGTTGCTGGAGGATGGCGACATCAGCGTGCGCTGCACGCCCCTCAACCATCGGATCCCCGCCTACGCCTACCGGATCGACCAGAAGCCGCTGCCGGGACGTTTTGATGTGAACCTGGCCAGGGAATTGGGCATTCCCCCCGGTCCGATCTATGCCGAACTCAAGGCAGGAAAGACGGTGACCCTGGAGGACGGTCGGGTGATCCACGGGGAACGACTCTGCGGCCCGCCTCGTCCGGGCTGCAGTTTGGTGTATTGCACGGACACCGTCTTCTGCGAAGCGGCGATCGAGCTGTCCCGCGGGGCCGACCTGTTGATCCACGAATCGACCTTTGCCCACGGTGAAGCGGAGATGGCCCTTCAGAAACAGCACTCCACCAGCACCATGGCAGCCCAAACCGCCCTAGCCGCCGGAGTGAAGCAACTGGTGCTCACCCATCTCAGTCCCCGGTACGTGCTGGGCAATCCGGTCACCCCCGAGGACCTGGAAGCCGAGGCACGGGCCATTTTTGCCGAGACCCGGGTGGCCAGGGACTTTATGCGGCTAGATCTGACACCAGGGGGTGAAGCCGATATTGACAGCGACCCCCACGCGGACTGAGCCTGCAACAGTTCACATGGATCATGACCCGTGCACCCACAGGCCGTGATACAAGGTCTCAGTCGCGGTCTAACCGCCAGTTCCCCGGCTTCTCCCATGGCCCCCTTCCTCCACTCAGCCCTTCGCGCCTTCGCCAAAACCTTCCTGGTTCTGCCCTTGGCGCTGCTGGTCTGCTTTGCCGGCCCTGCCACCGCCGCTCGGTGGGACTCCGCCACCCTGACGGTGCCCTCAGCGGCCAATGGCACAACAGTGACGTTCAGCGAGAAGGAAATGAAGAGCGGTCGCAAGCTGTTCAACGAAACCTGCGCCAGCTGTCACGCTGGCGGGATCACCAAGACCAACCAGAATGTGGGCCTGGATCCCGAAACCCTGGCCCTGGCCACCCCTCCCCGGGACACGGTGGATGCCTTGGTGGACTTCATGAAGAACCCCACTTCATACGATGGTGAATACAGCATCTCCGATGTTCATCCCAGCCTACGCAGTAGCGATGTTTATGTAAAAATGCGCGATCTCGATGACGAAGACCTGCGGCTGATTGCCGGCTATATCCTTGTTGCCCCCAAGGTGCAAGGCATTCAATGGGGCGGTGGCAAGATCTACTTCTGATTGATCCCTATGACCCCTATCTGGATGCTGGGTCGATGATCGGGCATCCATCCCAACCCCCAGACCCAGCAGGGCCTGGGGGTTGGGCTTTGTCTGGCTCCATCGATGCCGGCAATTTGCTATACCACCATTCCTGCAACGGTGCCGACAGCCGCTGGGGAAACAGGGTGATCACTGTCGGTGTGGGGCGGGAGCCTGGTTGCAGCAATTCCACCGAGTAGGAGGGGCAGCGCCTTGCCGCCAGGTCAGGCACGAAGCGACGGCCGATGCGTCGCCAACTGGGTTCCTTACTCCGCCAAGCCAAGCGACAACAGGGCCAAGGCAGCTCCTCGCGATCAAACAGGCGGCAGCAAGGTCCCAGGACCCGAAAGCTGAACTGGCCTCCGGGACTGGCATGTTCACTGCCGAATTCCAGCAGGCCTTGGACCTGAACAGTCATAAAAAAGCCACCCGGCTGGGTGGCGACGGGAGTTGAACTGGACGAACGCTGAATCGCGATGTCGAGCTCAGTACAGCTCTTCTTCGGAGTGGGTCTTGATCGTGCAGTCCGAGGTGGGGTAAGCCACGCAGGTCAACACAAAACCGCCCTCGATTTGGTCGTCATCCAGGAAGCTTTGATCGGATTGGTCGACGGTGCCGGCGGTGAGCTTGCCAGCGCAGGTGGAGCAGGCACCAGCGCGACAGGAATAGGGGAGGTCGATGCCCTGTTCTTCAGCAGCATCAAGGATGTACTGGTCGTCAGGAACCTCAATGGTCTTGTTGAGGCCTTCGCTCTCGTTGATGAGGGTGACCTTGTAGGAAGCCATGAAAGGGAGTGAAGCTCACAGGCGACGGTGGAGCCGTGCCTGAAGGACGAGCCCTTCCTACACCCGCTGGGGGGGATTCCAAGCCATCTTGGGCCCGCAGGCTGGGAAGGCCAATCAAAAGGCCTGAAGTGATCAGCGTGCCTTATGCAACATCCCCCCGTATCTCCAGGCGCATCAATCCCCAGCTCTCCTGCCGGGCCACCAGTTGGGCCCGCCAGCCCTGGGCCGCCAACACCTTCTCCAGACCAGGGGCCTGGTCCACCAGCAAGCCACTCAGGAAACCCACCCCTGCAGGAGCCAGCAAGGAACGGAAGGAGGGGCTGAGGGCCTCGATCACGGGGGCCAGGATGTTGCACAGCAACAGATCGGCGGGGCGGCCCTGCAGCAGGGTCTCCAGGGTGCTGGCGGAACCGAGGGCGAGGCGCAGCTGGGCAGGGGCCCCCGACCCATCGTCCACGCTGAAATCGTTGAGGCGTGCATTCTCAGTGGTGGCCCGTATGGCCAGGCTGTCGGTGTCCACCGCCGCCACCTGGCTGGCGCCCAGCCGCAGGGCGGCCAAGGCCAGGATGCCGCTGCCGCAGCCCAGATCGGCGACCCGCAGACCCTCCAGGGGGCCTGGGGCCCCCAGACCGCCCCGTTGTTCAGCCAGGGCTTCCAGGGCTTCGAGGCAGAGGCGAGTGGAGGGATGGCTGCCGGTGCCGAAGGCGCTGCCCGGGTCCATCCGAATCGGCCGACGCTGGGCCTGATCCGCGGGAGCCTCAAGCCAGGCCGGCAGAATCAACAGCGTCTGGCCGACGGGATCCGGTTGCCAGTGCTGCTTCCAGGAAAGACTCCAGTCCTCATCGTCCTGGCGATGCCACGCCAACGGCGGCAGGGAGAGGCCAAAGGGCTCTCCCAGGGGCGCCAAGGCCCGCGCCAGTTCGGCCCGTTCCGGGGCGGGCCAGTCGATTTCGGGCAGCCAGGCCAGCAGCAGACAGCGCTGGGGGCTTTCCGGCCGATGGGTGAGGGCCACCCGGGAAATGCCAAGGGTCGGCAACTTCCAGAGCAAGGACTCCTCCAGTTCCGGCGCACAGACCATCTCCAGACGCCACCAGGCCATGGCCCCAGATCCGTGGGCACCAGCCAGGCCTGGGGAACCCTCGGAAGGGGGGAAGGCAGGCTCTGGGGTCGGACCCATCAAAGGGTCACCGGATGGGCCTCTTTAATGCCCTCAATGGCGTGAATGGAGCTCAGCAGTTGGGAAGGGATGGGATCATCAATTCCCAACACCATGACGGCATCGCCACGCACGATGCGCCGGCCCACCTGCATCGAGGCGATGTTGACGTTGTGTTCGCCCAGGAGGGAACCCAACTGGCCAATGATGCCAGGCATATCGCGGTGACGGGTGAACAACATGTGGCTGCTGGGAACCACGTTCACCGGGAAATCATCGATGGAGATGATGCGTAATTCACCGTCACTGAACACGGCCCCGGTGACGGAGTGGTGGCCCTTGACCCCGTCGCAACTGAGGCGCAGCGAACCGCCAGCAAAATCCCGGCTGGCCTCATCCTTCACCTCCAGCACCTTGATGCCCCGATCCCGAGCCTCCAGGGCGGCGTTGACGAAATTGATGCTGTCCCCCAAGGCCGTGGACAGCACACCCTTGAGGGCTGCCACCACCAGGGGCTGGGAGGGATGGGCCGCGAAGTCACCCTGCAAGCGCACTTCCAGGGCACCGATTTGGCCGCCCGCAAGCTGGCTGAGCAGTTGGCCAAGGGTTTCGGCCAATTGCAAATGGGGCTTGAGCTGGTCCATCACTTCCGGCGTCAGCCCCGGGATGTTGACGGCACTGCGGGCGGGCAGACCCAGAAGCACATCGCGAATCTGTTCGGCCACATCGATGGCCACGTTTTCCTGCGCTTCTTCGGTTGAAGCCCCCAGGTGCGGAGTCAGGATCAATCGCTCTTTGACCTGGCGCAACGGGGAGTCGGCGGCCAGGGGTTCCTTGGCATAAACGTCGAGGGCCGCGCCGGCAATCACCCCCGTTTCGACCGCCTCAGCCAGCGCCGCCTCATCAACAATGCCGCCCCGGGCGCAGTTCACCAGCCGGGCGGTGGGTTTCATGGTGCGCAGCAGCTCGGCATTGACCAGGTTTTCGGTCTCCGGGGTGCGGGGTAGATGCAGGGTGATGTAATCCGCTTCGGCAAACAACTCCGGCAGGGACAGCAGCCTCACCTGCATTTGCTGGGCACGATCCGGCGAAACAAACGGGTCGTAGGCGGTCACATCCATGCCCATGGCCCGGGCCACCCGGGCGACATGGGAACCGATCTTGCCGAGACCGACAACCCCCAGGGTCTTCTTGTAGAGCTCATTGCCGACGTAGGTCTTGCGATCCCAGCCCCCAGCCATCGTGCTGGCATGGGCATGGGGCACATGGCGCGAGAGGGACAACATCAAGGCCAGGGCTTGCTCGGCGGCGGCGATGGTGTTGCCCTCGGGCGAATTGACCACCAAGACGCCACGGCGGGTGGCGGCCTTGACATCGACATTGTCGACGCCGACGCCGGCACGGCCGATGATGCGGAGCTTGGGGGCCGCCTCGATCACCGGCGCCGTCACCTGGGTGCCGGATCGAATCATGAGGGCGTCGTAATCGGCGATCAGGCCAATCAGCTCGTCCTGCGACAGGCCCGTGCGCACATCCACATGGGCGACCTGGGAAAGAATGTCAATCCCAATCTGGTCGATGGGATCGGAGACCAGAACCTTTGTCATGTCGGGCCAATGGTGTGCCCCTGGGGAGCGTGAGGGAGGGGGGCCGCCCGATGGGGCTGGCCGGGGGTGCAGTGTAGTGAGCTACTTGTCGGCGCCCGCCGTGGGCGGGGGGGTTTGGTGTCCTTGAACGTGGTGGTGGTGCTGGATGACCAGGAGCGGTTGCGAGCCCTTCGGGAGGAACTGGCGGCCATGGAACCTCCCCTGCAGCAATTGGTGGCCATTGGCCCCGGCGAAACGGATCCGGCCACGGTCGAACGGCTGGATCCCACCACGGCCCGCCGCCGCCGCCAGCGGTCGATGGCCCGCTGGCTCCTGCCCTTCGGTTTCCTGGCGGGCCTGACGTTCACCCAGATCACGGATCTGCATACCTTCTCCGCCCTCGGCCCCTGGGGCGAACCCGTGATTGGCGGACTGCTGGGATTGGTGTCCGGCTGGATGGGCAGCTTTGCCGCCGCCTTCAGCGTGGCTTCCGAGGATGCGGACCGGGTACGGGGCCTGCGCAATCGACTGGAGGAAGGCCAATGGCTGCTGCTCCTGGAGCCGGCGGCCGGCCAAGACATTCCTTGGAACACCTTGCAACGGGCCCGGCCCAAGGCGGTGGTGCGACTGGGGGAGACTTAGTAGTCGGTGAAAAGGCCTGCAATGCCGTTGCGAGAAACCATGGCCGAGGGAAGCCCGTTGGCCCTGGCCCTGGAGCCTGTGGTGGCGGCCGCCGACGCGGCCCTGCGGACCTGGCAACCCGTCTGGACAGGTTTCCTGAGCGCCGCGGTGCGCGAGGAAGCGGAAATCCGGCTCGGAGCCCTCAGTGAGCTCAGTTTGAACAGCGATGGCGGCTATGCCGGCAGCGAACGCCGCCAACTGCTGCTGCAACGCACTGAAGCCTTCGTGCCGGCGCAAGATCAGCCCCCCCCGGTGATGGGGCTGGAGATCGCCGGGAACTTTCTTTTTGATCCCGCCTCCGCCGCGGATTTCCGCCAGGCCCTGGTCAGCGCCGGTGCCCAGGACGACCAAATTGGCGATCTCTGGCCCCGCGGTGACCGGGGAGCCCAAGCCATCGTCGGCGCCGAGCTGGCCCAGAAACTGGACGGCAGGGAGGGGCTGGTCCGCACCGTGGCGGTGCGCTTCGAAGCGCGGCCCCTGGCGGAACTGGCCCTGCCAGCACCGCGGCCCCAGCGCGACCTGCACACGGTGGAGGCCTCCCAGCGTCTGGATGCGGTGGCCTCCGCAGGATTCGGCCTCTCCCGCAACCGCATGGCGACCCTGATACGGGAGGGGTCTGTCCGCATCGACTGGAAGGTGGTGACCAGCCCCAGCCGGGAACTGGCGGTGGGGGAGCGGGTGCAGCTGGAGGGCCGGGGAGAGTTAAGGGTCGAGGCCGTCAGTGAAACAAAACGGGGACGCTGGCGAATCCGGCTGATTCGCTCCTGACGCCAGCCGTTGGTTCTGGTCGGCGCAGCGGCTGCCGTTGAGGTTCTGCCGCCGCAGGAGGAGCGACTGGGCTGGTGCTAATTTCGACAAATGGCCGAAGCGTTCATTGACGTTGTTCGGCAGCCCAACGGCCACCTGGTTTCCAGGCGATCGGCAGGGCGATTAGCTCAGAGGTAGAGCACTACCTTGACACGGTAGGAGTCACTGGTTCGATTCCAGTATCGCCCATTTTTTCTTCCTTTTGGCAGGTTTTTTTATGGCCACCGAGGCCCTCCCAACGACCATGGTCCTGGGGCTCGGCAGGTCCGGCATCGGTGCCGCACGGCTGCTTCGTTCCCAGGGCCATGGGGTACTGATCGTCGAAAGCCGGGACAATGGGGCCCTGCGGGCCCAGGCGGCAAGCCTGGCCAGCGAAGGCATTGCCGTGCTTCTGGATGCCCCCCTGACCCCTGACACCTTCGGGAGCCTGCCCAGGCCCGAACTTGTGGTGGTCAGCCCCGGCATCCGCTGGGACCATCCCCTGCTGCAGGCCTGGCGGGACGCAGGAATTGCGGTGGAAGGGGAACTCAGCTCCACGTGGCGCGCCACGGCGGGAATCCCCTGGATCGGCATCACCGGCACCAACGGCAAGACCACGGTGACCCATCTCGTGCATCACCTCCTCAGGGAGGCCGGACGGGATGCGCCGCTCTGCGGCAATGTCGGCTTCTCGGCCGCCGAACTGGCCTTGCAACGCCAGGCGCCCGGCGCCAAGCTTCCGGACTGGTTGGTGGTCGAAGTGAGCAGCTACCAGATCGAAGCGGCCCCGGAACTGGCACCCGCCATCGGGGTCTGGACCACCCTCACCCCCGATCACCTGGAACGCCACGGCACCATCGAGGCCTACCGGGCCATCAAACGGGGCCTGATCGAACGATCCCAGCGGCGCATCCTGAATGCGGACGATTCCGACCTGCGCTCCCAGGCGCCGAGCTGGGATCGGGTCGACTGGGTCACTGCGGGTTCCGCCAGGGATCTGCCAGCGGGTCTCGATCCCCTGCTGTCGATTGAGAATGGCCAGGTCCAGGGGCGCTCAGGCCCCCTGTTTGCCGCCGACTGCCTGGCCATGCCAGGGGCCCACAACCGCCAGAACATGCTGCTGGCCACGGCGGTGGGCCTGCACGCCGGCCTGACTGCGGCGCAGATGGAAGGGGCCTTGCGGTGCTTTGACGGTGTGCCCCATCGCCTCGAACGCCTGCAGCAGCTTGGTGAAGTCACCTGGTACAACGACAGCAAGGCCACCAATTACGACGCGGCCGAAGTAGCCCTCAAGGCTTTGGCAGCCCCCCTGGTGGTCCTGGCCGGAGGCCAGGCCAAACAAGGGGACGCCAGCGGCTGGTTGGCCCAATTGCGTCAGCAAGCGGCAGCGGTGGTGGTCTACGGGGCGGCGGCCGAAGAATTTGAGACCCTCCTGCGCCAAGACGGCTACCCAGGCCGCTTGCATCGGGTCGCGGGACTGGAGCAGGCGGTACCCCTGGCGGCTGGCCTGGCGGCCGACCTGGCAACAGGCAGCGGCAAGGTCAGCGTGCTGCTGTCGCCGGCCTGTGCCAGCTTTGATCAATACAGTGATTTCGAAGCCCGCGGCGACCATTTTCGGGCCCTTGTGGCCGCCCTCTGATCCTTCCGCCTCCCTGGAGCGCCATGGCCCACTGGTTGATGAAAAGCGAACCAGATGTCTACGGCATTGATCACCTCAAGGCCGAAGGCACCACCCTCTGGGATGGCATTCGCAACTACCAGGCCCGCAATTTCATGCGCACGATGGCCATCGGGGACCGGGCCTTTTTCTATCACTCCAATATCTCCCCTCCCGGTATTGTCGGCCTGATGGAAGTGGTGGAGGTTGGACTTCCAGACCCCAGTCAATTTGATCCGCAATCAAAATACTTCGATCCCGCCTCAAAACCGGAGGCTCCGCGCTGGGATTGTGTGCGGCTGAGATATCTCGCGACATTCTCTTCCCCTTTGGCATTGGACCGCCTGCGCGACGAGTTCACCCCCGACGAATTGGCGGTGGTGCGTCGCGGCAACAGGCTTTCCATTCTGCCGGTGCCCGAGGCCTGCGCGACCCGCCTCTATGGATTGCTGGGGTCACCGAGCTAGGCCGCCCTCAGCAATGCCGAGGGGAGGCTCCCAGCTCGTCTGTCTCAACCGGGGCAAGGTGCAGGGCCGCCAAGGCCGCCGCAAAGGCCGCTGTTGCCCCGGCCTCCCACGGCCCTTCCACGCCCCGAATCCCGACCTCCGGGGTCAGGACGAAACCCAGGGACCATCGGCTCCGATCTCCCTCCAGGATCAACCAAAGCTGGCCCCCAGCCAGGGGCGTCTCCAATTCGAGGCTCAGGGCCTCTTCCGCCATCAATTGATCCACCAAACCAGCATGTTGTTGAACCAGCCTGAGCTCGATGATGGCCCTCTGAACAGGTTTGATCATCGAATCGTCGAGCAGTCCGTCGAAATCATCGAAACGTCGTTGCTTGGCCCGGAAGGCGATGCGCACAGTGGTGAGGTAACGATTGCTGGAATGACGAATCAGGCTTTCGGCCCGCTTGGCCAGTTCCTTGGGGTTCAGATCACTGCTGGTCAGCATTTTGAAAGCCTTCTTTAGTGCCAACTTAGGGCAGCGCCCCACGGCGGCCTGGCCGGGCTGCCCATGGACGAGCCTACCCACCACCACCCCTGCCGTTGACCCCCTTCCTATGCCGGGCACCCTCGCCATTGATCTCGGCAGCAGCACCACGGTGGTGGCCTGGCAGGAGGCCGGAGCACCGCCCCGGATCCTGGACCTGCCCCCCTATAGCGGCTCCAACCCCACGACCATTCCGAGCCTGCTCTGGCTCAGCCATCCCCAGCAGGGCCGCCCCCTGATCGGCCGCCAGGTGCTCGACGCCGGTCTGGCCGACCAGCCAAGCCCGGGGCTCCTGCGGGATTTCAAACGGCGAATCGGCCAAAGTGTCTCCGGCGCTGGGCCCATGCCGGAGTGGGACGAGACCCAGCCCATCCAGGATCCCCCCTGGCTGGATCCCGAAGCGGCGGGGGCCCTCCTGTTGCGCTGTGTCTGGGAGGCCCTGCCGGCCGAACTGAACCCCGATCGACTGGTGCTGACCGCCCCCATCGAGACCTACCGGGGGTACCGCCAGTGGCTGGAGCGGGTCAGCCGGGAGCTGCCCGTGGCCGAAGTGGCCTTGGTGGACGAACCAACCGCTGCGGCGATCGGTGCCGGTCTGCCCCCGGGCAGCCGGGTGCTGGTGGTCGACGGGGGGGGCGGCACCATCGATCTTTCGCTGGTGGCGCTGGAGGGAGGTGAGGGTCGGGCGGCCCCCTTCGCCCAGCTGTTGCGCTTCGCAGGGCGCG
>JAPLIF010000304.1 GCA_026389255.1 Cyanobacteriota bacterium | reverse complement strand
GAGGCGGAGGGGGCGTCAGGGCCCGACCGATGCCCAATGGGGGTGGCGGCGAGGGGGGCAGGCGGCGTGGGGTCTGGGCCGAGGGCCAGTTCCCCCCGGGCCAGCTGGTGGGGGTGCCGAAGGCATAGCGATGCAGGGCATTGAACTGGCTTTGGCGATAGGCGCCGCCTTCGGGTCCGGCGTACTGGCCCCATAGGCCCTCCCAGAAGAAATAAATGACGCCGTGGCCCCTGCTGGCGGCCAATTGCACTTTCTGGGCGATCGTGCCCATGTCCGTCGTACGGGATCCCAGGCCGGCCAGGACGCCGATTTCGACGGGTACTCCCCAGCGATGGGCCTTGATCAGGGCCGACTGGTTGAGATCATTGGTAAAGCCTTCCATGGTGTAGGCATAGTTCTGCACCACAAGATCATCGATGAGCCCGCCCAAGGCCCACAACTCCCAGTCCTGAAGCCATTCGTTGAACGCCGAACGAAAAGGTCCCGGCGAAAGGCTGATCACCAGACGTTTGCCGGAGGAAGCCTGTTGCAGTCGACCCCGCAGCTCCCGCATCAGGCTGGTGAGCTGATCCCGGCGCCAGCGCATCCAATGGCGATCATTGGGGTTAGTGGGCGGTAAGCGCCCGGTGCTTTGTTGATACAGCCAGCGGGTGTAATTGTCATAGCCGAGATCCACCGGCCAGGCGAAGTGATCATCCAACTGGATGCCATCCACACCGCAGCGCTGCACGATCTCCACGATCAGGCCGATGAAGCGCTCCCGCACCCCAGGATGGGCCGGGTTGAGCCAGACCCGCAAATCCTTGAGGGGGGAGGTGCGCAGGTCGGCGCCATGGAGGGCGTAAAGGGCGCTGCCATCGGCGCGCTGCAGCACCCAGTCGGGATGGAGACGCACCACCTCGGCATCTCCCGGTTCCATCAGCCCGTATTCGAACCAGGGCACCACCTGCATGCCGTGGCGCTGGGCTGCCTTGGTGATGCGACAGATGGGATCCAGGTTGGGGTTGACCGCCGCCAGGGTGGGTTCCAGAGGGGCGTAACGGCTGCGGTGAAATGTGGTACCCCGGCTCCAGACGTTGGGGTAGAGGGTGTTGAAGCCCGTGGCGGCCAGTTCGGCCACGGCGGCCTCGATGCGCCTGGGATCGTAATAAAGGGGACTAGGGCTGTTGGTCATCCACACGCCGATTCGCCGGCCCCGGGGCTGGGGCAAGGTGCCGACACCGTCGTTGGCTAGGCCAGCCGCCGGTAGGGCGGCCATCGGTAACAGGGAGGTGACCAGCAGGGTGAGGCTGGCGGGGAGCAGACGTTTGAGGCGAGCGCGACGGGCCAGGGGCGGCCCCGGATCTGTGCTCTGACCTCCGGCGGGGCCGGGGCGATGCATGGGGGCCACAGAAATCAGCGGAACATGGAGCTCACCGAGCTTTCTTCGTGAATGCGCCAGATGGCCTCGCCCAGCATGTTGGCCACCGAGAGCACCTGGAGCTGGGGGAAGCGTCGTTCCGGGGTGAGGGGAATGCTGTTGGTGACAACCACCTCTTCAAACAGCCCGGGGGCGGAAAGGCGCTCCACCGCCGGAGGCGAGAAGACAGCATGGGTGGCGCAAGCTAGGACCCGGGCTGCCCCCCGTTGCCGCAAGAGCTTGGCTCCCTGGCAGATTGTGCCGCCGGTGTCGATCATGTCGTCAATAAGAATGGCCGTTTTGCCGATGACATCGCCAATCACGGTGAGACTTTCGGCGACGTTATGACCCGAGCGGCGCTTGTCGATGATCGCTAAAGGGGCATCGTTCATCTGCTTGGCAAAGGCCCGGGCGCGGGCCACTCCCCCCACATCCGGAGAAACCACCACCATTTCGCCAAGATCCCGGGTGCCGAGGTAGTCGACCAGCACTGGAGAGCCATAGATGTGATCACAAGGAATATCGAAATAACCCTGAATCTGCGAGGAATGGAGGTCCAAGGCCAGCACTCGATCGACACCGGACTTAACCAGTAAATTAGCCACCAGTTTGGCGGTGATTGATTCGCGCCCGGCCGTCTTGCGGTCGGCGCGGGCATAACCATAGTAGGGAAGCCCGGCGGTAACTTGCCGGGCCGAGGCCCGGCGGCAGGCGTCGACCATGATCACCAGTTCCATGAGGTGGTCATTGACTGGGGCGCAGGTCGGCTGGATGAGAAACACATCACAGCCCCGGATCGATTCCTGAATTTGGATATAAAGTTCGCCATCGGCAAAGCGTTTGATCACCCGAGGACCATCCGCTACACCCAGGTATGAACCGATCTCTTGAGCCAGATCGGGGTTGGATGTGCCACTGAAGAGGCGCAACCTTCGGCTGTCGGCAGGCCCTTGGGGTTGGTAACCGCCCAACTCCAGCCTTTCAGCAGTCGAGAATGTCGTCACAAGGCAGTGGGCGGCTCACAGCGTTCCGATGGTAGAAGCGTACGTGGCACCATCCTCACCCGACTCCATGGCGGCCTTGACCTCCATGCCCCCCCTTCATTTGCTGCTACTGGCCCAAGGGCCCGCTGCCAGTCTTGGGGCAGTGGGTTCCTTCCTGCCTTCCACCACGGAGCGTCTGGCCCATCTGCTGAAGGTCCCTGTGGTGACTTTGG
>JAPLIF010000021.1 GCA_026389255.1 Cyanobacteriota bacterium | reverse complement strand
GACCACCTATTGAGTGCGGCAGACATCTCACGGTTGCGCGACTCCAATATAATTCTTTCAAATGAGTAACTTTCGGCTAATTCAGTGTTCGAGAGTTTCATTTTGCCTATCTGCGTCGTGCCCCTCAGCTCTGCGTTAGCTGCATCTGAGGAGCCGACTGAAGCCGCCGCTATGCTTGGCAAATCCCGAAATAGCTGTCCCAATGCCGTCGGCACTTAAGAAGATTGAGCGACGAAAAAACGCAGTCAAGACACTGGACAACCTATCCAGGAAAGAAGACAGGACATTGATAATCCACTACTCATGCGAGAGTTTTTATGATCGAGAGGATGGCCAGTCACCTAGAATAACATCAATCGCTGTGAGAAACTTTTCAAGCGCCAGCACTGCCTCTTTCTCAATTCACAAGGTCGCCGAACAGAAACGAGTTAGGTTTGGGGACATTGAGGCCAACTATAATGAACTCGAGAAAGAGATGCTGAATGAGTACTTTAGATTCGTAGATCAGAGCAAGTCCTTCGAATGGGTGCACTGGAACATGCGTGACATAAACTATGGATTTCCGGCAATTGAGCATCGCTATAAGGTCTTAGGCGGCGATCCAATTGTCTTGGATGAAAGCAGAAAACATGATCTTTCAAGATTGCTAATTGATTTGTATGGAAATAACTATATTGGACATAAGCGACTCACGAAGCTAATGGCTAAGAACGACATCACACCATTTGACTTTCTCGAAGGGCAAGGAGAAGCTGATGCGTTCGAGAACAAGGAGTACGTGAAGTTGCATCAGTCTACGCTTCGGAAAGCGGACGTTCTCGCTGGAATTCTGGCACGCACAATGGACGGCTCACTAAAGACTGATGTTAGATGGTGGGATCAATATGGTGTCCATCCTATTGCCGTACTTGAATACATTGCCAAGCATTGGCTTTTTACGCTTGTTTTTGGAGTCTTGGGTGTACTAGGGAGACTCTGGGCAACACACCCCCAAAAGCCCAAAAAAGTCTCAATTGTCCAAACCGGACTCTTTTCTGCGTCCAGATGGTCTGTCCTGTCGAATTTGCCAAGTTTCGATCCTTTTTACTTGCCTATTGAGGCTTGAATAAGCCAAATAGACGCACTAATCCCGTGTCTATATCGGTTCCAGTAGTACTCGACGAGCCAGGTACAGATTGGTCAATGCGGCGATCACATGCACCTTGCAGCGATTTTTCGCCATCCCCCTCAGCCTCGTCTTCTGGAAGCCAAACTGCTGTTTGATCACCCGGAAGGGGTGCTCCACTTTGGCTCGGATGTGAGCCTTGCCTGTTTCGATCAAGTCGAGCAGTCTGCTTTCTGATGTCTCACGTAGCACGCGACGTTTCCCTGGCCGCATGGCGACCCGAAACTCGATCGGCTTGCCTTCCATCTCCTGCCGCTTGTCGATCCCCTGGTAGCCGGCATCCGCGTAGACCAACGTCTCTTCTCCGTGCAGCAGCTCAGGCGCTGGGGTGAGGTCATGCACGTTGGCTGAGGTTGTCTGCACCGAATGGATCAAACCGCTTGCAGCATCGACGCCGATATGCACTTTCATCCCGTAGGCGAAGCCTTCCGCGCAGCGGTGGAACCACTGATTGCCCTTCTTGGTCTGGTGCATCTCTGGATCCCGCTCGCCCTGCTTGTTTTTCGTGGAGCTCGGCGCGGCAATCAAGGTTGCATCGATGATCGTGCCTTGCTTCATGGCCATGCCACGGGCCTTGAGATGGGCTTTGACCGTCTCAAAGATTTGCTGGCCCAGGTCATGTTTTTCCAACAGGTGCCGAAAGGCCAAAATCGTCGTCTCGTCTGGGATCCGCTCACTGATCCAGTCGATGCCAGCGAAACGTCTCATCGTCGGCACCTCGATCAGCGCGTCCTCCATCGCTGGGTCACTCAATGAGTACCAGTGCTGCATCAAGTGAATCCGCAGCATGGTGTCCAGTGGAAAAGGCGGGCGGCCTCCTTTGGAGCCTTTCTTGGGGTAGAAGGGCTCAATCAGATCAATCAACGGCTGCCAAGGCACCACCTGCTCCATCTCGGCCAGAAACTTCTCGCGTTTGGTCTGCTTTTTGGCGGTGCTCTGCTCGTAATCACCAAAACCAAGCTGCTTGCCGCCCATCAACCCAGTCCTAGCTAGAGATCAGAGCACTATTCTCGCAAGGTTTGGGCTGGTTTTCCAGAGTCTCCCTAGGGGTAACCGTATCTTCACACTTCTCGCAGAGGATGCCATCTTCGCCCATGCCTAATCAAGGATCAATTGCCCCGACACCAGAAGTAAAATCAAGTCCTCCAACCAAGAGAGATGTTATTCGTCCCGTGCAATGATAAAGAATATTTTGACCGGTTTGATTCAGGGCGAACAGGGAGCAGCTAACAAGCTCATCCAGCAGACGGGCCGCCATTAGGCTCTGATTGATACATTGACCTCTCGCCCGCTGCTGTTGAGCAGCGTTAGACACATATCAAAGCCCACTGCACTATTCCTGGCTCTCTCTCCGAGAGGCTCAACCCTGCATGAATCACCCTGCCCCTCCATGGAAAGAGGCGATCACCGACCGGCCTTGCACCGTTGGGATGTTTACTGGCATCCTGAGGGCAACGAACTGCCCGCCCCGTTGATCTACGCCGCTGAGAACCCACTGAGCGACGCCGGCAGCAACGACGACCTTGCCGACGAGTTGCTCGGTGCGCTGACTGCCCTGGGTGGATCAGCGGGCAACGGCCGCCTGCGCGAAACGCTGGAGTGGGACGAAGCTAGCTACGAAGCGGTCAAGGCGGACCTGCTCAGCCGCCGGCTGATCGTGCCCGGCCGGGGCCGAGGTGGCTCGGTGGCCTTGGCGGATGGATCGGCGGTGGAGTCTTCCGGAAACGGCGAGGCCGCCAGCAGGACTCCCCGCACCCGCGCCCCCAACGGCTCCCGCGCCGCCACCTCCAGCAGCACCACCCCCAGCTCCTTCGAGCAGGCGTTCCGCGCCATCGACGATTGCCTGCGCAAGGAGGCCGGCTGCGGCACCGAGCTCGACTACACCGAGCAGACCTCCTGGCTGCTGTTCCTCAAGTACCTCGACGGGCTCGAAGACGACCGGGCCGCCGTGGCGGCCCTGGAGGGTCGCAGCTACACACCCATCCTGGAGGAGACCTATCGCTGGAGCCGCTGGGCGGCTCCGAAGAACGCCAGCGGCCAGCTGGATCACCACGCCGCCCTCACCGGCGACGACCTGCGCGACTTCGTGAATGTGCGCCTGTTCCCCTACCTGGAGCGCTTCAAACAGAGCGCCAGCGGGCCGAACACGATCGAGTACAAGATCGGCGAGATCTTCGGCGAACTGCGCAACAAGATCAGCAGCGGCTACAACCTGCGCGAAATCATCGATGGGCTCGATGGCCTGCGCCTGCGCTCCCAGGCGGAGAAGCACGAGCTCTCGATGCTCTATGAGGAAAAGATCAAGCGCATGGGCAACGCCGGCCGCAACGGCGGTGAGTACTACACGCCCCGGCCCCTGATCCGCGCCATCGTGCAGGTGGTGAACCCTCAGATCGGCGAAACGGTCTACGACCCAGCCGTGGGTTCCGCCGGCTTCCTGTGCGAAGCGTTCGAATTCATGCGCAAGGGCGGATCCACCGGGGCAGAACTCAGCACCGCCGATCTGGACACGCTGCAGAGCCGCACCTTCACCGGCAAGGAGAAGAAAAGCCTCGCCTATGTGATCGCGATCATGAACATGATCCTGCATGGCATCGAGGCGCCCAAGGTGCTCCACACCAACACGCTCACCGAAAACCTCAGCGATGTGCAGGAGCGCGACCGCTTCGATGTGATCCTCGCCAACCCCCCGTTCGGTGGCAGCGAACGCAAGGAGGTGCAGCAGAACTTCGAGATCCGCACCGGTGAAACCGCCTTTTTGTTTTTGCAGCACTTCATCCGCCTGCTTCGGGCCGGCGGCCGCGCCGGCGTGGTGATCAAGAACACGTTCCTCTCCAACACCGACAACGCCTCGGTGGCCCTGCGCCAGAAGCTGCTGACGGATTGCAACCTGCACACGGTGCTCGACTGCCCCGGCGGCACCTTCCAGGGGGCGGGGGTGAAAACGGTGGTGCTGTTCTTCGAGAAGGGATCGCCCACCCGCCAGGTGTGGTTCTACCAGCTCGATCCAGGCCGCAACATGGGCAAAACCAACCCGCTCAACGACCGCGACCTGGCGGAGTTTGTGGAGCTGCAGAAAAACTTTGCCGATTCGCCCAAGAGTTGGAGCGTGGCGGTGGACTCCATTGATCCAGAGAGCTGGGATCTTTCAGTGAAGAATCCCCACGGGGGTGAGGCGGTGGCGCATCGGAGCCCGCAGGAGATCATGGCGGAGATTGCAGCGCTGGATGCGGAGAGTGCGGCTGTGCTGGGGAGGATTGGAGGGCTTCAGAGATGAGTAAGGCTGCGACGAAAAAAATTGAGGTGCTCTCAAGCGAAGTCCGCATCGCCGCGATCAATAGCCAGGATTACATCTGCCTGACGGACATCGCCCGCTACAAGGGCAAGGCCACCACTGACGATCTGATTCGGAACTGGCTGCGCAACCGCAACACGGTTGAATTCCTGGGGCTGTGGGAACAGATCAACAACTCCGGTTTTAATCCCGTCGAATTCGACGGGATTAAAATGCAAGCCGGTCTGAACAGCTTCACTCTGACACCGAAGCAATGGATCGAGCGCACCGGCGCCATCGGCATTCAGTCGAAAACCGGCCGCTACGGTGGCACCTATGCCCACGCCGATATCGCCTTTGAATTCGCCGCCTGGATTTCGGTGGAGTTCAAGCTGTACCTGATCAAAGAGTTCCAGCGCATCAAGGAGACAGAACGAGAAACTCTGGGCTGGGACATCCGCCGCAACCTTGCCAAGATCAACTATCGCATCCACACCGATGCAATCCAGACGCATCTGATTCCAGCCCAGCTGAGTAAGGATCAGATCAGCTTTGTCTATGCCAGCGAAGCCGATCTGTTGAATATGGCCCTCTTCGGCCAGACTGCCGCCCAATGGCGCCGAGAAAACTTAGATGCCAAGGGCAACATCCGCGACCAAGCCACCGGCGCACAGCTCGTTTGCCTCTCCAACCTTGAAAATCTCAACGCCCTGTTTATCGGCCAAGCTCTCCCTCAATCCGAACGCCTCACCCGCCTCAACCAGATCGCCATCGGGCAGATGAAACTGCTGACGGCCGATGAGCGTACGCCCCAATTGCCGGAGGAGAAGGAGGAAAAATGAACGTCATCGGCGACCGAGAGTGCGTAGGTGCGGAGGAGGATCAGGGTGTTGGTATGAGGGAGGGCTGGCAGATCAGGAAGCTTGGTGATGTGTGTTCATTGCTCAATCGTGGCGTCTCACCTGCTTACCTGGAAAAGGGCGGTGTATGCGTCCTCAATCAAAAGTGCATTCGCAATCACGAAGTCAGCTACGAACCCGCTAGGAGGCATGATGATGCAGCGAAGAAAGTCGCCGAAGAACGGTTTATTCAGCGCGGTGACGTATTGGTGAATTCGACAGGGACTGGAACTCTCGGTCGTGTTGCGCAGGTGCGCAACGAACCTGAGGAGGCTACGACAGTTGATTCTCACGTGACCATCGTGCGGGCCAAGCCGGACCTTTTTCATCTCGAGTTTTTTGGCTACATGCTGGTTGTCATTGAAGAAGCCATTAAGGAAGCTGGAGATGGTTGCGGTGGGCAAACTGAACTTGCGCGGTCAGTTCTGGCAGAG
>JAPLIF010000372.1 GCA_026389255.1 Cyanobacteriota bacterium | reverse complement strand
ACTTTCTCGGCATCCTCGGCGAGTGGCGTGGCAGCTTTTCGTCGCTGATTGCCGATGGCGAGGTGGGGGAGTCGACGCCCTCCATCCTCTACTTGGAACGGGGCGACGAGGAGCGGCTGGTGCTCTTCCGGCTGCGTCGCTTTAACCCCGGCGACGAAGGTGGGGTTCCCATCCGGGAGGTGCACCAGGAGTACCGCAGCCTGGGCAAGCAGGTGGTGTTCTTCGATTCGGGTTCTTTTAGTAAGGGGTCGTTGCAGGTGGCGCCGGGCACGGCCTTTGGCGCCGAGTTTGGCTTCATCGCCGGCGATCGCCGCCACCGGCTGGTGCAACTGCATGACCCGGAAGGGGCCTTGGAGAGCCTGGTGCTGATCCGGGAGTTCCGATCCGGCAGCGGCGCCAGCGAGCGTCCCGCGCTGGAGTTGGACGCACTGCTCGGCCCCTGGAGCGGCCAGGTCGCCACGATCACGGCGGACTGGCCCGAACCTGAGATCGCGAGCTGTGCGCTGCTGATCGCCGGTGGCGCCGGCCAGCCATTGCAGATCACCAGCCAATGGGGGGATGGCATCAGCGAAAACGGCGGTGCCCATCAGCGCCTGATGCTGCAGCCCGACAGTGGCTATTGCCTGGTTCCGCCCCAGGTCAGCCATCGCCAAGCCTTTGCGGTGGAAGCGGGTTGGCTGCCGGCCCCAGGCCGCCTAGAACGCTTGATCCGCCGATACGACGCCAGCGGCGCCTGGGTCTCCGCCAGCCACTTCAGCCTGACAAGGGGGACAGGTGCGGTCCTGACGGGCGACCGCGAAGGGAATCAAGAAGGTCTGTAATAAAGTGAACTGTATTCAGGCTATTGATGCGTTGGCTTGGCAACAATTCCCTCTCGCACTATAAGTGATTCACGAACCATAGGGGCCCTTGCGGCAATCCCTAGCCAGGGCCAATCAACATCGGTGCCTAGTCGTGGAATAGACTTATACTACCACTGAGTCAATATCAATGAATCCATGGCTTTGCTTTGGCTAAAAACATGCCTCCTGATGGTTGCTGGTGTGGTCGTGGTTCAAAGCGCACCAGCCCTGGGCGAATCGGCTAGTTTTTCTGGGGGCTCAATGGAATTAACCCCTGTCGCCGGAGGGTTTGTCCTGGGCCATGTGGTCAATACAACCGGTCAAGTGGTTAACGATCTCCATCTGGAACTTGGATACACCAATCTCTTTGGTGAGAGAAAGATTAAAACCAAAAACTTTTCGTTTGAGAAAATTAGCAATGGTCAAAGCTTCAAACCCAAGAACACCCTTGGGGTCACCCTCTTCTATGGTCCCGAAGGGCTACCCCATCTCGAAAATCCAGCCTATGACGCCACAAAAACCTATTGGAGTAACCAAGGAAAGCGGGTCAGTGGGCCATAGCCAATAGCTCGGATCAAGCCCCTACCTTAAAGAAGTTATGGGGAGCTGACATGGCATAAAAACCGGCAAATTTGCTTGATGCATCCATGGATCGCTTACTGATCAAAAAGAGTCACCCCCAGGCGCACCCTGGAGCCCTGGTCGCCGCCGATGACTTCGAGGCCGGCGCGGATGCGCTCCCGCAGGGCGCCCACGTGGCTGATGATGCCGATCAGGCGGCCGCCCGCCCGCAGCCGGTCGAGTTCATCCATCGCTAATTGAAGGTTGTCGGGGTCGAGGCTGCCAAATCCCTCATCGACAAACAGGGCATCGAGGTGAACGCCGCCGGTGTGGGCCTGCACCGTGTCGGCGACCCCCAGGGCCAAGGCCAGGGAAGCCTGGAAGGTTTCGCCGCCCGAAAGGCTGCTCACCTCCCGCTCCTCGCCGGTGAAGGCATCCAGCACCCGCAGGCCCAGGCCGGCCTGGCGTCCGCCCCGGCCACCGCCATCGCTGAGGCGCAGCTGGTAGCGGCCGGAGGTCATCATGGCGAGCCGCTGGTTGGCGTATTGGCAGATCTCGGCGAGGTAGGCCGAGAGCACCCACCGCTGCAGGGAGATGTAGGGGGGTAACTTGCCGTTGCAGCGATCGGCAATGGTGCTGAGCGTTTGGGCCTGCTGTTGCTGATCGGCTAGCGCTTCCGCCTGGCGGCGGTGCTCGCCGCTGAGGCGGCTGAGATCGTCGTAGGAACCACGGGCTTGCGTGTGGCGCTCCAAGGCGGTGCTGCGGGCCTGGTCGGCTGCCGCCGCCGCCGCCTCGGCCGCCGCCGTATCGGGCCGTTGTTCGGCCACAGCGACCAGTTCGGGGGCCGCCAGGAGGGCCCGCTGGCTCCGTAACGCCTCCTGATCGTCGTTGATCCGCTGGCTCCAGCTCTGGCGTTGCTCGGCGGATCGCAGGGCCGCCGCCAGGGCCTCGCCAGTGGCGAAACCGGCCGCTAGCAGATCCTGGTTCAGGCGCTGCTCGGCCTGCTCCAGGCGGCTCACCAGCCGGTCGCTGGCTGCAGCGGTTAAGGCCAGGGCCGCCAGGGCCTGCTCCAGGGGCTCCCAGCCGACCAGGACCTGGCGGGGGGAGCCGCTGTCCTGGCCCAGCTCGGCCGCCACCTCGGCCGCCAGGGCCAGGGCCCGTTGGCGTTCGGCGGCGCTGGTCTGGGCCTTCAGGGCGCTGGTGGTGGTGGCCTCGGCCAGGGTCAGCTCGTTCTGACCGATCAGCTGGGCTTGCTTCTCCAGGGCCTGCTCCAACTGGGGCCGCTGGGCGGCCTGGTCCCTGGCGTTGGTGAAGGCCTGCAGGGCCTCCAGGGCCGATGTCCGGGCGGCGCTGGCATCGGCGGCCCCACCGGCTTGCTCCTGCAAGGCCTGGCACTGAGCCGAAATCGCGACCAGGGCGACGGCCGCCTGCTGCTGGGCCATGGTGGCCTGCTGCTCGCTCGCCTCGGCGGCCTCCAGGTCGCCGGGGGCCACCGCATCGGCGGCGGCACGGGCCGGCTGGGGATGGTGACCAGATCCGCACACGGGACACGGGGCGCCGGCCTCCAGGGCGCTGGCCAGGCGGGCGGCCATGCCGGCGAGCTGGCGCTGGCGCAACTCCTGCAGGGCGGTTTTGGTCGCTGCCCGGTGGTGTTCGGCCCGCTGACAGGCCTGCTGCGCGGCGGTTTCGGCGGCTTTTGCCGCCGCCAGCTCGCCGGCGGCGGTGGCGCGCTGGTGGGCCGCCCTGGCCGCCTGCTGCAGTCCCTCCAACCGGTCGGCGGCGGAGCGGGCCCCCTGCAGGGTCGCCTCAACGCTCTGGCGCCCCTCCTGCAGCTCCTGCCGTTGGCCTTCGGCCCGTTGGCGCCGGGCCTCGGCCTGCTGTTGCAACTGGTCGGCCTGGTCGGCCCGCTGGTGGCAGAGATCGGCTTCGCGGGCCTGCTTGTCCAGCCGCTCCAGCTCCACCCGCCGGGCGGCCAGGGCCGTGCGGATCCGCTGCAGATCGGCGGCAGCGGGTAGGTGCAAGAGATCGAGGGCCACCGCCCCATCGGGCAGGGCCTGGGCCCGCTCCCGGGCGGCCGTCGCCCGGCCCAGGTCCCGCAGCAGGGGAGTCTGGAGGTTTTGCCATTCCTGGCGCGCCTGCTGGGCCGCATCGAGGCTGGCCCGGGCGGCCTCGGCCCGGGTGGCCGTAGCCAGCTGGGCAGCGAGGGCTTCGATCGCCGGCGCCTGCTGCTCCAGCTCGGCCAGGCGGGCGCGGGCAGCGGCGCGGCGATCGAAGCGGTCGGCCTGTTGGAGGGCCTCGGCCCGCTGGCTTTGGGCGGCGGCCCAGGTGGTGCTGGCCTGCTCCAGGGCCAGGCGGGTGCCGGCCACCACCTGGGTAATGCGCTCTACCAGCCGATCCAGGCCGGCCTGGTCGGAAGGAAGGGCGAGGGGCGCTTCCAGGTCTTCGGCCAGGGCATAGGGCTGCCATTCCTGGGCCGCCTGCTGACGCAACACCGCAAGGGCGCGGTTCTGCTCCAGGACGGCGATGCGGGCCGCTTTGGCCTGTTCCTCCAGCCAGTCGCTGGCCCGCTCGTGCAGCACCGTTTCAAACAAGGTCTTGAGCAACGCCTCGCGCTCCTCGGCCCTGGCCCGCAGCACCTCGGCGAAGCGGCCCTGGGGCAGCAGGATCACCTGGCGAAACTGGGCGGCATTGAGTCCCACGATCTGCTCCACCTCCCGGGTCACCTCGGTGACCTTGCTGGCGATGGCCTGGCTCTCTGGCCCCACCAGCCGATGCAGCACCGCCGTGGGCACTTTTTCGGTGGTGCCCTGGCCCCGGGTCTTGGCGGCCGTGTAGGCGGGGCTGCGTTGCACCCGATAGCGCCTGCCGCCGGCGGTAAATTCCAGCTCCACCCTGGGCACCGCCTGGGGGCCGGCATGGTCCGAGCGCAGGCCCTTGACGCTGCGATCGCCCGACACCTCGCCATAGAGGGCAAAGCTCAGGGCATCGAGCAGAAAGGTCTTGCCGGCGCCGGTGCTGCCGTGGATCAAAAACAAGCCCTCGCCGCTGAGGGCATCGAAATCGATGCTCACCCGCTCGGCGTAGGGCCCAAAGGCCTCAATGGTGAGCTGGTGGGGTTTCATCGCTCCCCGTTGCGGCGGGCCTTGTCCAGGGCCCGAACGAGGCGCATCTGACGGGAACTCGCGGCGGTCACCGGGGCGGC
>JAPLIF010000117.1 GCA_026389255.1 Cyanobacteriota bacterium | reverse complement strand
TAAGGAAGCGGTGGCTACCTCTGACCCTGATTTCTTCAAAACCAATCCCCTTCAAAGCTGCGATGAGGGTCTTGCCTGAGACCGCAGAATATCTCGTCACACTTCTACTGTAACTCGCTGTACACCTACAAAGTCAAGTGTCTCAGGATCAGTACCTGCAACCTCAAGGCAAAGCTCAATGGCTTCCTTGATTCGCTCCATTAATTGATCCAGCGATTTTGCTTGCGTATGGCAACCGGGTAGCGCAGGGACGGTCGCCACGAAGAAACCTTCTGAATCCTTTTCGACTACCACATCAAACTGTCTAGACATTGAAGTCACCTATTCAAGCCATTGTAGCTGGTTAGACGCGGAATCGTAGCGCCTGACTAATTCCTGATCTTTTGGTGGCTTGTTGATTCACACTTCGTCTGATTGTTGCCAACAACGAGTGGTTCGGTTTCAGCGTCTTGGATGGACCTGGCGGGCCTGCTCTCAGATATGGGCGCGCGCTGCCGGCACCCTTCAACCAAAGCGGTAGTGCTTGCGCACCGGGGCATGCACCTCCCAGATGCAACTCAGCCCGGCAGCAAACACCACCAGATCGCCGGCCCCGAACCGCACCGGCTCACCGCCCTCGGACGTGACGCTGACATCACCCTCCAACAGCAGGCAGGTCTCTTGCTCGTCGTAGGTCCAGGGGAAGGTGCTGACCCCACAGCCCCAGGTGGGCCAGCTCGTCACACCCAGGCTTTGCAACTGGGCCGGATCCGGGTTGGACGTGACGGTGATGCCGTTGGCCATGGCGGTGCACAGAAGAACTGGGTCCATTTTGAGCAGGGGCCCCTTGGCAATAGGCAGTCAGGGCGACCCTACCCAACGTCACCGATGAGCTGGTGGCGCGCCCCAAGGCCCGCGCCGAGCATGTGAATCAAATGCTCAAGGGCCGAGCGCCGATCACGGCCGACAGCGCCGAACGGTTGGAGCGGGTGCTGGGCCATGACGCCGGCTTCTGGCTGCGGCTGGAGGCCAACTACCAGCAGGATCTGGTGCGCCTGCAGCAGCTTGATCAGTTGGCCAGCCATAAGGACTGGCTGAAGGAGCTGCCCCTGCGCTGGATGCAAGGCAAAGGCTGGGTGGACACCTGCAGCCATGCCGGCCAGCAGGTTTCGGCGTGCCTGAAGTTCTTCGCGGTGGCCTCGATCGACGCCTGGCGGCAGCGCTACGGCCAACCCCTGGCCGTCTATCGCACCTCCAAGAGCTATGCCACGCAGCAGGGCGCCCTGGCCAGCTGGCTGCGCCGTGCCGAAACGCAAGCGGCCTCGATCGCCTGCAGACCCTATGAAGCCAAGGCCTTCCGAGCGGCGCTGCAGGAGATTCGTCCCCTCAGCTGCGAAGCGGATCCCACGGTGTTTGTGCCGCAGCTGCAGGCCCTGGCCGGTGCCGCCGGTGTGGCGGTGGTGTTCGTGCCAGCTCCACCGGGCTGCCGGGTGAGTGGGGCCACCCAGTGGCTGAGCCCGGATCGGGCCCTGATCGCCCTGAGCCTGCGGCACAAGAGCAACGATCACCTTTGGTTCACGCTGTTCCATGAGGCTGGCCACATCCTTAAACACGGCAAGAAAGCCGCCTTCGTGGATGGCCTCGATGGTGTGGATGAGGCGCATGAGGCCGAGGCCGATCGTTTCGCCGTGGATCAGTTGATTCCGCCCGCTGCGGCCCTGAAGCTCAAAGGGCTGCGCACCGAACAGGAGGTGAAGGCTGCTGCCATAGCCCTCGGCATTGCTCCTGGCCTCGTGGTGGGGCGCCTGCAGCACGAAGGCTGGTTGCCTCACACCCACCTCAACGGCATGAAGGTGAGCTATCGCTGGCCGGAGGATGTCAGAAAGTCGCATCAGCGGTAGACATCTCTTCTGTGTCCAATTTTGATAATATCCACCAATCTGCCTTGATCATCTACCGAGTAAACCACTCGATAATTACCTTGCCGGAATCGATATAGGTTTGATCAGCTTATCCCATGTCTCTTTGCCCGAAACAGTGATCGATCGGTTGGATGCAGTTGCTCTCAACCGCAGAGCTTGATGCAAATGGGCATGTTAGTCGTTCCTCTACATCGTGAGGCTTCGCTGGAGCGCTTCTTGGGCCAGGGCATTGAGGCTCTTTCCCTGGGCTTCTGCAGTCACCGCTAATTTTTCGTGAAGTTCTGGCGGAATCCGAAGATTGAACTTGCCTGAAAAGTTTCTACGCGGCTCAATTCCTTGCTCTTTGCAGACCTCAAGAAATACCTCCAGTGACTTTTGGAACTCTTGACGAAGCTCATCCGGGCTTGATCCATAGAAGTCCGCTCCTCCAGAAATTCCAAGAATCTCCCCGCGAAACTGATCGGTTTCTTCGTCGTACTCAATCTTGGCGTGGTACCCGTCCACATTCATCAGATTCATGGTGTCACTCCGTGTTCTTCGAACCATTTGCGGATTGAAGCAACAGCACCCTTGTCTGTATCGGGCGATGGATGGGGTCTGTGAAAGACCCTGACTTCGCCAAACAGAACGACCGCGACTCGGCTGCCCGCCCTCTCGCTTACCTCCCCACCAAGCTCCTGAAACAGGGCTTCGATGTCCCTCCACGGCAAGCTGCCGCTTACGGGACGAGAGAAGATCAGCTCAAGGGTGCGCTGGTGCTTCCGCTTCATCACAGCATAGTACTACCTACTGGTACCAGGCTCGGCTTTAGTTCGGCCGTTTGCAAAACATGGATAATGCTAAGAACAGAGGCGGGTGGAAGTTACATAGATTCGGGAAAGAACCACTGAACCTGTCCGCAGATCTTGATGTTAGAAACTCCTTAATTCTCAAATGGTCCATCATGTCCGAACAAAGTGGGCGGTGGAGGAGGTGGTAAACGTGCAGGTTCATCGCCAGAATAGGAGCGCTCAAATTCCCGACGCTTTGCTTCACTGAGTCGGTACTGTTTTGCTTCGGCGACCAGTGTGAGACGTAGCTCTGCTTCAATACCTACTTCTTGGTGAATCTTGTGCAATTCATCTCGGATCTCTTCGATTGTGACTCGGAAGAACTCCTTTTTAATGTTCTCAAAATTAACTCTTCGCAATTTGAATCGCTTATGGAGAGTGTTCTCTAGGGAAGGTGCATCATCTGTGAAGATAAGCGCATGTACGTCAAATGGGAACGGAACCGAAGCATCTCCAAGTTCACGGACACGATCTAATGGTTCAAGCCTTCGAGTCATCCCAATCTTGTAGACATGTTCGCCAAAGCTACCGACGTTACTAATCACATAGACATGTCCTGATCTAGTCATCTGCGCCCTACTAAGGGCGCGTTGCCGATTGGCCTCTGCTTCAGCTAGCAATGCTTCAAGCTTGATGATCTTCTCATTGAGTTTATCCTTGTCTTGGTCAGTCGCTCGTTGCGCTTCTGCTTTGGCTTTTTCAAGCATATCTGCAAACTTTGCTTCGTCTTTCTCGGCTTGCTCCCGTGCCTTTTCGATTTCTCGAATGGCCTTTTCTTCTTCTCGCATCTGCTCACGAATCTGCGCCTGTTCCTCCTTTTCTTTTTGCTTTGCCTCTTCATAGGTATAGCTTAATCGCAGTTCTTCGATCCGGTTCTCAAGATACTTGTTGCTAATGCTGCAGTACCACGACTCTCCAAGTCGGTTGATCTGCTCATGACTGGTCTCAATGCGTTTTTCCATGGCTGAAACGTTTTTATAGCTGACTCGGGCTATATATGAATCACATTCCCCGTTGAAGGCTCGTATCATGAGTTTCAATATCTTCTTGATCATTGATCTCCCTTGAGCAACCGATTCGTTGAATCGAATT
>JAPLIF010000027.1 GCA_026389255.1 Cyanobacteriota bacterium | reverse complement strand
AAAATAGAAGTGGCGCCAGGCAGCAGAGGCAAAACTCAGAAATCTTCGCCCACGGTGCCAGGCAATCAAGGCCTCAAAGCATGAAAAAGGGTCTTTGCAGACCCGTTGGTGTTATTGGGTTTTGCTGGAGTGGGCAGGGTTGTGGCATAATGAGTTGTGCATAGGATGGACCAGCATTTGGATCTGGATGCGTGGAATCCACGTATCCCTCCTTTATCCCCGGCTTCTTCGCGGATCCGTCCGTATCCCCGCCTTCCATCAGCGAAATCTTCGGAGTGACCCACTCCAACTTCTCCTGAGGGGCGTCGTCAGGAATCCCGTCGTTAGCGGTTTTTTCAAGGGTAGTCATAGGTCAGGCAGCAATTAACAGTTAAATAGCACCTCAATCGCCTTGTATCTTCCGCATTCTTCCGTACCCTTACACAGGATCGCCACAAGGCCCGAGAGGCATTGCAGAGTCGCCCTGCCGCCCTGGGCCCTTAGCCTGCAGCAAACTGCCATCGGCGGCCATCTGGGCCTCCAGGATCAGGGCCGGCAACTCCGGCCGCTCTGGAGGCGGTAGGAACAGCCCATCGAGTCGGTATTGGCGCTCTTTCAACACAGGGGCCGAAAACCTGTACCCCCTCGCATCAGCCGGCAGATCGGGCAGCAGCGGCAGGATGCGATCGGGTTGGTGCTGGAAGAGCCAATAGAAAAGCTTGTCGCTGGCGACCACGACGGATTCCGATTGGCGGGTGCTTCAGGTGTTGGCCGCCAGCCAGGCGTTGAGATCGGCCATGCCCTCAAAATCCAGCAGGGCCTCAGCGAGGGCTTCCAGTCGCTCCAACGGCAAGCGACGAATCTGGCTTTCCTGCTCGGCACTCAGGGGCCCGCAGCGGCGGCTCAGCTGGCGCAGGGTGACCTTGGCTTCTCCTTGAGCTTGTCCTAGGGCGACGCCACGGGCTTCTCCCCGCCCAAAGATTTCGCGGTAGGCGACGCTCTGGGTGAAGTCTTCGAGGGTGATGCCGCCCATGGCGCAGAGCTCCTGGATTGATCGGCCGTTAAAGCGTGAAACCAGGATAGCGGCGATCACGTCGTCGATCTCGGCGGCATTGCCAGTGCCGGCCACCCGGGCCCGGAGGGCGGAGGTGGTGGCGGGCAACTCCTGCTCGCTCTGGAGCAGCAGGGCCAACGCCTGCACCAGGGCCGGCGCGGTGGGGTTGGTGGCGGCACTCAGCAGTTCAATCCACCGCACCCGCTGTTCGATGAATTCCGCCACCGGAGCTGGATCGCCGAAGTTGAGCTGGCGGGAGGGGCAGAGCACCACCACCCGCCAGTGGTGGATCGTGGGCTCCTGCTGCAGCAGGCGGGCGGTTTCGGCGTAGAGGCGCCGCAGGAAGCCCGCGTCAGCGGCCATCTGGGCTTCCAGGATCAGGGCCGGCAGATCGGGCCGCTCTGGAGGGGGTAGGAACAGCCCATCGAGCCGGTATTCCCGCTCTTTCAACACAGGGGCCGAAAAGCTGTAGCCCCTGGCATCAGCCGGTAGATCCGGCAGTAGCGGCAGGATGCGATCGGGTTGGTGCTGGAAGAGCCAATAGAAAAGCTTGTCGCTGGCGACCACAACGGCGGGATCGGGCCTGAATCGCCCAGCAGGTTGGCACGGGGGAGCGGCGAGGCGTGGCTTCCGGGGAATGACGGACGGGCGTTTAGGCAGATCTGTGGTCAAGCACACCGGCGGCTTGATCATCTCCACACAACTCCAATCCCCTCCACTCCACTCCAATCGACTCCATGCCCCGCCCTTCACGCTCCTTACCAGCAGGGCATTCGTTTCACATCACACTTAGGTGCAATAGCCGTCAGTTTTTGATCGCCAAACGCATCAGGCGTGATGTGCTGCTGGTGGTCTTAGAGAAAGCAAAGCAGAAATACCCATTTCGGCTATATGGCATCTGCCTGATGGCCAATCACATCCATCTACTGCTTAAGCCCGATGATGCCAGCCAACTGCCCAAACTGATGCACTGGGTAGGGTGGTACGCCTCCATGCTGCTCAACCGCCTTACAGGGCGGTGCGGGCACTTCTGGGAGGCGCGCTATTACTCCACCCCTATCGCCCCAGAAGACCACCAACGAGCCCTCAACACCCTCCGCTACATTCACGCCAATCCCAAGGCAGCGGGAGTGCGAAAAGGGTTTTATGACCCCTATTCCAACTACGGCCACTACAGCAGATTAGAAGCAGACGGATTGAGTGATTGGCACCCTTCTTTTTTGCAACTGGCGGCCACGCTCACTGGATGCGCCAAGCGATACATCAACTTCTGCAAGAAATACCGCTGCAAACCCAAACCAATCAAAACCAAACAATGGGGCAGTAAGTTGATTGCGGTGCTCAAAGGCACTGCCACCAGATTACAAGGCAAAAGCAAACACTATAGGCACTGCATTGGTCAGCAATCACTGCCGCTCAACCTGCCTGCGCTGCAGGAACTTCCTGAGCGCTGGCAGCAAATCGCCGAGCGGTTTCGGCATTGCAATGCACCACGCTGGAATGATGACGAATGCCTGAATAGCAGTTAGGGCACAAATGCTGTGCTGGAGGGGAAATAAACTTTGAGAATAGGTGGCAGAGTGATTTGCTCTTGGCGCTTATTGGCGCCATTGCTTTGCTGCGGAAATCTTTTTGAGTCGTTGCAGAAATAATGGCCTTGCCGCCCTAAAGCAGAGGCAGCACGCTCAAATCGGCGGCAACGGTGCCAGCTAATCAATGCTCCAGGCCATTAAAAAGGGTCTTCGCAGACCCGTTGGTGCTATTGAGTTTTGTTGGTGTGGGCGGGGTTTGTGGCACACTGGGTTTAGGGACCCCGCAAAGTCAATAAGGACCAATACTTATGCAACCAAGAGCTTTGATGGGATTGTTTCCATCTCTTTATTTCATCGGTTCCTGCTGCTGTTGCCATCAGCGAGATCTTCGGAGTGACCCACTCCAACTTCTCCTGAGGGGCGTCGTCAGGAATCCCGTCGTTAGCGTTTTTAAGGGTAGTCATAGGTGAGGCAGAAGTTAACAGTTAAATAGTACCTCAATCGCCTCGCCTCTGCCGCATTCTTTCGTGCCCTCACACAGGATCGCCATAAGGCCCGAGTGGCATTGCAGAGTCCGCCCTGCCGCCCTGGGCCCTTGGCCTGCAGTAAACCGCTATCGGCGGCCATCTGGGCCGCCAGGATCAGGGCCGGCAGCGTGCTTTTCGTCTCTTAGGCCTACCCCTGCTGCCAGGGATTGAGCAGCGCTACGCCGGTGGCTTCAAAGTCGGCCAGGTTGCGGGTGACCACCACCAAGCTGTGCACCAGCGCCGTGGCGGCAATCAGGCCATCGCGAAACGGCTTGGGGTCGGGACCGTGCAGTGCAGCGCTCCGCCGGGCTATGGCGGCATCCACCGCCAGGATGCGCCCCGCAAAGGCCGGTACCACGGCTTGCTGGAGCCAGTGGCGCAGCAGGGCTCCCGGGGTTGGGTCCCGCCTTTCGGCCAGCAGCACCGCCAGCTCCAGTTCGTGGAGGGTGATGGATGAGAGGAACAGACTGCTGGCATCCACCCCGTCGGCCCAGGCCGCCACCCCGGGATCGGCCTTGCCGGAGCGCACCTTGCGCAACTCCGACACAAGGTTGGTATCAACTAGATCCATCAGGCCAGATCAGCCGCCCGGGCCAGCTCCCGGTGGTGCGGCAGGGGGAGATCGAGATCCTCCACGCCGGGCATGGCGAGCAGATCGACAGCAACACATGGGCCGGCGGCTTCAGGCGTTGGCCGCGGGCGTTTCAGGTTAGGCGGGGGTGTTGGGGTAGCGGGCTGCCATCGCCACGCTGAATGGCTCAGCGACACCGCCACGCTCCTCGGCTTCTGCCGCTGCTGTGGTCTCCTCCGTGTCGAGGCCGGCCAGCCGAGCTGCTCAACAGACGCTGCAGAGCTGGGTGCAGACCACGCTGCGCTCAGCGGTAGTGGTAGCGGCAGGCCAGGATCACCAGTGTGGTCCGCTCCAGCCGGTAGATGAGCCGATGCTCGTCGTCGATCCGGCGCGACCAGCAGCCCGAGAGGTTCTCCCGCAACGGTTCCGGCTTGCCGATCCCCACAAACGCGTCGCGCAGACAGGCTTGGATCAGCTGGTTGATCCGCTTCAGCTGTCTGCGGTCCTGGCCTTGCCAATAGAGATAGTCCTCCCAGGCGGCGGGGGTCCACGCCAGCCGCTCAGCTGCCGGCATCGAGCTGATCGGTGTCGAGCAGTGGGTGCGCCAGCAGCTCTCCGCGTTCGGCCTGCTCCAGGGAGCGCTGCAGATGGGCGGCATTGGCGGGAGA
>JAPLIF010000078.1 GCA_026389255.1 Cyanobacteriota bacterium | reverse complement strand
CTTGACGGCTGACTGATTCCCGTTTGCATCTCAGGTAAAGATTGGTTGTGCTGGACGTCCCCAGCGAGCGACGGTGCGCCCTTACTGCTCTACAAACACCTGCGCTGCCTTGCCGGTGGATGCAGTGCTCTATCAGCTAAAGGGATTAAAGATCCAGCCGCGGGACGGTCGCTGCTACCCGCCAACGGCTGAGCACAACCCATGGCAGAAGCGCTGCAGGCGGACAGCAGCCAAGCGTTGGATGCTGACCTGGGTAACCCTGGCGGTCGAACCAAGGCAGGACCAACAAAAAAGGCCGCCCCGCAGGACGGCCCAGAAAGGGGGAATGGCCCCAGCCTTACTTCCAGTTTTTGGCAACCACTTCGGCGAGATCAACCACGCGCTGGCTATAGCCCCATTCGTTGTCGTACCAGGAGATGACCTTCACCATGTTGCCATCCATCACCATGGTGAGATCGGCATCCACGATCGTGGATTCATCGGTGCCGGCGTGGTCCGTGGAGACGAGGGGTAAGTCACAATACTTAATAATGCCCTTCATGCCGTTTTCGGAAGCGGCCTTGAAGATGGCGTTCACTTCCTCTTTCGTGGTGGCCCGACTCACCTCCAGCACCATATCCACCACCGAGACGTTGGGGGTCGGCACCCGCATGGCGATGCCATTGAGCTTGCCCTTCATCGGCGGATAGACAAGCGCCACGGCGGTGGCAGCTCCTGTGGAGGTCGGCACGATGTTGACGGCGGAGGCGCGGGCCCGGCGCAGGTCGCGGTGGGAGGCATCCAAAATGCGCTGATCACCGGTATAACTGTGGGTGGTCGTCATCATCCCCTTGACGATGCCGAGGGATTGATCCAGCACCTTCACCAAGGGAGCCATGCAATTGGTGGTGCAGCTGGCGTTGCTAATGATGTCGAAGTCTTCATGCCGGTATTGATCAGCATTGACGCCCACAACAAAGGTGCCAACCCCCTCACCCTTGCCCGGAGCTGTGATCAGCACTTTTTTAGCGCCCGCTTCAATGTGCTTACCAGCACCCTTTTGATCGATGAAAACGCCGGTGGCTTCGATCACCAAATCAACGCCCCACTCCTTCCAAGGCAGGTTGAGGGGATTGCGATCCGAGAAACATTTGATGTGCTTGCCATTGACGACGATCGTGTCGTCGGTGTAGCTCACTTCCGCATCGCGGATGTGCCCCAACATGGTGTCGTATTGGAGCAGGTGGGAGTTCGTCCTCGGATCGGAGGTGTCGTTGAGACCCACCACCTCGATCCCCGTATCGAGACCTCGGCTGAGCCAACAACGCGTGAAGTTGCGGCCAATGCGGCCGAATCCGTTGATCGCTACGCGCAGGGTCATGGCTGGGGGGGGGCGGAAAACCGCTGGCTAGGGCGTTTCGGGAGCAGATCCTACAGACTGGATCTGCGGACACCCTCTCAAACCGATCGTCAGCCTCGGCCCAGCCTCGCCACCTCGCCATCGACCGCAGGCCCAGGCTGGCCAGAAAGCGAAGCAACCAGTAAAAGGATGGGTATCGTCGCCGGCTTATTTTCGGCCCTACCCGGAGGTGTCCTTGGCTCTGCTGCTCGATCGCCAACAGCCGGTCCACTTCATTGGAGTCGGAGGCATCGGCATGTCCGCCCTCGCCGGCATCCTGGCCAAACGGGGCTTCCAGGTCAGTGGCTCCGATCGCCGCTGCTCGCCGGTGATTGAAGGGTTGCGCCAGTGCGGTGTGCTGATCTTCCTCAGCCAGTCGGCTGAAACAATCGGCGCACTTCAGCAAGCCGGCGCTACCAATCCAGTGGTGGTCATCAGTTCTGCCGTTCCGGCAACCAATCCCGAACTGCTGGAAGCCCGCCAGCAGGGGTGGACCGTCGTGCATCGATCCGACGTGCTGGCGGCATTGATCTGCAGTCAGCCCTCGATCGCCGTGGCCGGCAGCCACGGCAAGACCACCACCAGCACCTTGATCGCCACCCTGTTAGCCGCCACCCACCGCGATCCCACGGCCGTAATCGGCGGCATCGTGCCCGCCTTTGGCAGCAATGCCCGCCATGGAGAGGGTCCGCTGCTGGTGGCCGAAGCCGACGAATCCGATGGCTCCCTCGTCAAATTCAGGGCCCAACTGGGTGTGATCACGAACCTGGAGCTCGATCACACGGACCACTACCCAGATCTCAACGCCCTCATCGAAACCCTCAAGCATTTCGCCGCGGGATCGGAACGGGTTCTGGCCAACAAGGACTGCCCGATCCTGAGCGAACATTTCGAAGCCGACCGCTGGTGGTCCACCCAGAGCCCTGAGCACACCTCGTTTGCCGCCATTGCCGTGGAAGAACACGGGGATGGCACCGTGGCCCAGTTCTATGAAGACGGCCAGCCCGTTGGCCGCTTCGAGCTACCGCTGCCTGGTCGCCACAACCTCAGTAACGCCACCGCCGCCCTGGCCGCCTGCCGTTTTGAAGGGGTGCCCTTTGCCGAATTGCAACAGGCCATCGCCCAAGTGCGAACCCCCGGACGCCGTTTTGATTGCCGGGGACTTTGGCAAGAGCGGATCGTCGTCGATGACTACGCCCACCATCCCAGTGAAGTGAGCGCCACCCTGGCCATGGCTCGGCTGATGGTGAATAGCGGACGCAGCCCCCTGCCCGCCCCGCCCCAGCGCTTGGTCGCCATTTTCCAACCGCACCGCTATAGCCGCACGGCCCAGTTTCTCGAAGAATTTTCCATCGCCCTTTCCTCCGCCGATCTGGTGGTGGTAGCCCCCCTCTACGCCGCCGGCGAAGATCCAATCCTCGGCATATCCAGCCAGGCCATGGGGGCGGCGGTGCGGCGGCTCGCGCCCCAACTGGAGGTGCTGGTGGCCGACAGCCTCGACCAACTGACCGAACACGTGGTCAGCCACACCCGCCCCGGCGATCTGGTGCTGGCCATGGGGGCAGGGGATGTCAACAGCCTCTGGGATCGATTGGCCGCCCAGGGGGACCCCGGCGCGGCCCCCGCCCTGGTGGCCTGACTTGCGGGCTGACAACCCACCGGCCGAGCTCCATCAGGCGGTGGAGCTGAAGGACTTCACCACCTGGCGCGTCGGCGGCCCAGCCCAGTGGTTTGCCGAACCGTCGGACCAGGACTCGCTTCTAGCCCTGGTGGCCTGGGCCCAGGAGAGGGGCTTGCCCCTGCGTTGCATCGGCGCCGGATCCAACCTTTTGGTCGCCGATGGCGGCCTGAGCGGCCTCACCCTGTGCAATCGACGACTCCAGGGCAGCCAGCTGGATCCCCGGGAGGGCTGGGTGGAAGCCCAGGCGGGAGAACCGATCCCGACCCTGGCGCGCAAAGCTGCTCGCCAGGGCCTCCATGGCCTTGAGTGGGCGGTGGGGATCCCCGGCACGGTGGGCGGGGCCGTCGTGATGAATGCGGGTGCCCAGGGGGGCTGTACCGCCGAGTGGCTGCATTCCATCCAGGTCATCGATCCCAAACGCCCGGACCAGCCCTTCGTGCTTGAGGCCCGGGACCTGGCCTTCGCCTACCGCCACAGCCGCCTGCAGGACGAAGCGCTGCTGGTGCTGTCGGCCCGTTTTCGGCTCAGCCCCGGCCACGATCCCGCCGCGATCACGGCCACCACCAGCACCAATCTGCATTCACGCACCAAGAGCCAGCCTTACCAGCAGCCCAGTTGCGGCAGTGTTTTTCGGAATCCAGAACCCCGCAAAGCGGGCCAGTTGATCCAAGAATTGGGGCTCAAGGGCCAGAGCGTCGGGGGCGCCATGGTTTCACCCCTGCATGCCAACTTCATCGTCAACACCGGCGCTGCCACGGCGGCCGACATCGACACCCTGGTCCGCCAGGTGCAGGATAAGGTGCTTGAGACCTACGGAATCCTGCTTCACACCGAGGTCAAACGCCTCGGCTTCTAAGGCATCGGCCTGTAAATTTAATTCTCTCTCCCCATCTTCATGGCCGGCTTCGGACTCCCCAATTTCGGTCAGCTCACCGAGGCTTTCCGCAAGGCCCAGCAGATCCAGCAGGACGCCCAAAAACTGCAGGAAGAACTGGAGGCTATGGAGCTGGAGGGCCAGAGCGCCGATGGCAAGGTCAGTATCTGGCTTTCCGGCAACCAGCAACCCCTCAAAGTACGGGTTGACCCCGCCTTGCTCGCCGAGGCGCCTGATGCCGTCGAAGCGGCCATTCTTGAGGCCCTCCAGAAGGCTTACCAGGTCTCCACCAGCACCATGCGCGAACGCATGGATGAGCTCACGGGGGGCCTGGAGCTGAATCTTCCGGGTCTGGGGGGCTGAGCTCACCCGCCAGCTCCTGACGGCCCTGGCGGCGAGAGGCCTGGCGCCACTGGCCCTCCAGCAAAGGTTCCTCCTTCCCCCCCTTCTGGCGAGTGCCGCCCTGGGACCTGCGGTTGACCGGGGGGCTGGCTTCGATCTCCTCCAGGCAGCGGCGATACAGCGGATGCCGCGGCCAGTCCCTTCCCACCCGACAGCCTGGATCCTCCAGATGGCGGCAGTTGGCGAAGCGACAGCCACCGTCCTGGAGGCGCTGACGGACCTCAGGAAAAGCCGCGGCCAACTGCACTAGGTCCGCGGGCAGGGCAGGCCTGTTGAAGCCAGGCGTGTCCGCCACCAACAGATCGCCCCCTGCCTCCAAGGCATGAAGCTCTACGTGGCGGGTGGTGTGGCGGCCCCGTTGCAGGCGACCCGAAACGGCAGCCACCCGCAGTTCCAGTCCGGGAATCAAGGCGTTGAGCAGGCTGCTTTTTCCGACCCCAGAGGGGCCGCACAACACGGCGATCCCGCCGCCGCAAGAACTCTTAACCAGTCGGGAGCGCAACTCAGCGATTCCCTGTCCGCTGAGGGTGGACACCAGCATGGGGTCATAACCCCATGGACGGAGCCGCTCGACCCAGGCCGCCAGCTCCTGCGGATCCAGCCGATCCGCCTTGCTCAGTACCAGCTGCAAGGGCACACCAGCCGCCTCAGCAGTGACCAGAAAGCGGGTCAATTGCAAGGGGTCCAGCTCCGGTTCGACCAGGGCCACCACCACCAGCACCTGGGTGACATTAGGCGCGTCCGCCGAGTGCACAGCAACCTCAGGACTCCCTGCGGACCAGGCTGATCGAGTTGAACCCGGCAAAAATTGGCTTCCAGGGCCACAACCCGGCCCTTGATCGATGGGGGGCTGGCGTCGGCCCCTGGGGGCTCGGAACACCCTGAATTTGTGGCGCTCACGCGGCGCGTCGGATCAGCAGTCGCGCTCCATCCGGAGGCAGGTGCTCGACTTGGACCCAATGACCCTCGCCCCGCATGCCCTCAGCCACGGAAGACTCGGGTTCCCCCGCGTCCAGATCGACCTGCAACCAACCCTGGGGGGGAAGGATTTCTAGGGCCAGCCGAGTCCTCACGTAGTTCAGCGGGCAGGGGATGCCGCGCAGATCGAGGCACTGCAGGGGTGTAGGGGTCACGGTCAGCCGAAGAGCCCCCCAAACAAACCGCTCTTCTGGGGCGATCGCTGGCCTTTGCTTCTGTGGTGACCGGCCAGTTGTTCCAGCAGGTCCCGTTCTTCGCTGCTGAGCTTGGTGGGTAACTGAACCTTGACGGTGACTTGGTGATTGCCGCGGGCCACCGGATTGCCCAACCTGGGCACGCCTTTACCCTTCATGGTGACGACCGTGCCGGGCTGGGTCCCAGCTGGAATCTCCAGCTTGTCGATGCCATCGACCGTCTCGACCTCGATGGTGTCACCCAGGATGGCCTGCAGATAGCTCAGGGGAGCCTCCGAAAGGATGGTGATGCCGTCACGCCGTAGCTGGGGATGGGGCTTGACTCCAAGAAACACATAAAGATCCCCCGAGGGGCCGCCCCTCTGGCCGGCATCGCCCTCATTGGTGACCCGCAGCCTGGTGCCGCTATCGACACCGGCGGGAATGTTGAGGCGCAACGTCTTGAGCACTTCTCTGAGGCCCTGGCCCCCGCAGCTGCCACAGGGATCGGCGATCATTTCGCCCGTGCCCTCGCAGGTGGGACAGGGGGCCACCTGCTGGAAACTACCGAAAGGGGTGCGTGTGGCCCGTCGCACCTGACCAGCACCGCCGCAACTGGTGCACCCGGTGGGGACACTGCCCTCCTTGGCGCCTGAGCCCTTGCAGGTGCCGCAGGTTTCCTGATGGCGGACCTGCACCTCCTTGTCGATGCCGGCGATGGCCTCGCTGAAGCTGATCGTGAGATCCAGGCGCAGATCGTTGCCTTGGCGAGGACCGCGGCGCCGGGGACCGCCGCCGCCCGCGGCGCCGCCAAAACCACTGAAAAAGGTCTCGAACAGGTCGGCGAAACCACCCATGTCGCCCATATCGGGCACGCCGCCACCGCCTAGGCCGGCCTCGCCGAACTGGTCGTAACGCGCCCGGGTCTGGGGATTGCTCAGCACCTCATAGGCCTGGCCAACCTCCTTGAATTTGTCCTCGGCTGCCGGATCCTTGTTGACATCAGGGTGGTACTGACGCGCCAGCCGCCGATAGGCCCGCTTGAGGGTTTCCGGATCGGCATCGCGGCGAACGCCCAGCAGCTCGTAGTAATCCGCCATCAGCCAGCCTGCTCAGCAGGTCCCAGGTCGGCGCCGGCCTGGGCGCCACCGGGACCCGGACCCATGGACACCTTCACCAGCGCATGGCGCAGCACGCGGCCGTTGAGGTGATACCCCCGCTGCAGCTCCTCGATGACGACATCCTCCGGATACTCCTGGCTGGGCTCCCGCAGCACGGCCTCGTGCAGGGTGGGATCAAAGGGCTCGCCTTCGACCCGCATGGGGGAAACACCCAGCTGCTTAAACACATCCACCAGCTGCTTGTAAAGATTTTGATAGCTGCGGTGCAGGCCCTGGGCTTCCTCGCTCTGGGGATTGAGCTGCTGGCGGGCCCGGTCGAAGTTGTCTACCACCGGCAGGATTTCACTGAGGGTGGAGCAGGTGATCTTGAGGCGCAGATCGTCCTGGTCGCGGCTCTGGCGTTTGCGGAAATTGTCGAAATCTGCGGCAATGCGCATGTATTGGCCCTTGAGGCTCTCATTCTCGGCCTGCAGGGCCGCCAAGCGGGCGTCCAGATTGGTGCCGCCGGGGTCCTGGGCCGAGGCAGTGCCGCTTGGCCCCGGTGCCTCGGGACCCTGGCCCCCTTGCGCTCCCTCGCCAGGCGCAGCCTCTGAAACGGCCGGCTCGCCGGCACCCTGTTGGGGCGTGCCAGGGGCCTCATTCCAGCCGGAATCGGCTTCCTGGGCCTCTGGGATGGTCGGCTGCTCTTGGTGGGAGTCGCCAGCGCTTGGGAAATCGCCGCTCATACTGGCTGGGCACGAAATGTCGGATGAATCCATGTTGAAGGCCAGGGGCGCCCGGCCACAAGCTGCGGAAGCCCGCACCTCCGCCAGGATCCCAACAATCGACCTACTATGGATTTGGTAGCGCATGTCTTGATTACCATCAAGAGTCAAGAACACCCCCGGATGTAGTCCCTAGCCCAATCCGTCCCTGCTGCCTCCGCCGACTGGATGAGTCCGCCATGAACTACGACGCCCATTCAACGCGGCCAGACGAAACAAATCGCCCGTCGATTTTCGGCGATCTTGATTTTAGCCGAGCCGTCACAACCACCGGCGCTGAAAACACCAACGATGTTGGCGAAGACCTGGAAGCCAGCGGCCGGGAAGAAAATAATTCTCTTGTTCTTAATCTGGTTGATCGCATTCTCATTGAAGCCTTAATGATGAAGGCCAGTGACATCCATATGGAGCCACAGGATGACCGACTATTAATACGCTTCCGCCTGGATGGGGTCCTACGAGATGTGGAAAGTCTGCCCAAAACCCTAACACCAGCGGTCACATCCAGGGTCAAGATCATGGCCGATCTTGATATTTCTGAGCGTCGACTTCCCCAGGATGGCCGGATTCGACGCAGTTACCGCGGCCGCAGCACGGATTTCCGAGTTAGCACCCTGCCCGGTCGCCATGGCGAAAAGGTGGTGATGCGACTGCTCGACAACATCGCCACCCAGGAGGGTCTTGATGGCCTGATCACCGATGGACCGGTCAGGCAGCTAGTGCGCAGCATGGGGGGCAAACCCTTTGGGATGATCCTGGTTACGGGACCGACAGGATCAGGAAAATCCACAACCCTCTATGCCCTGCTCGGCGAACGCAACGATCCGGCAATCAATATCTGCACAGTGGAAGATCCGATTGAATACAGCCTGCGGGGCATCACCCAAACCCAGGTCAATCGCGAAAAGGGCTACGACTTCAGCATGGCCCTGCGGGCTTTCATGCGTCAGGACCCGGATGTGCTCCTGGTCGGCGAAACCCGTGACATCGAAACGGCCAAGACCGCCATTGAAGCGGCCCTCACCGGTCACCTGGTGCTCACCACCCTCCACTGCAATGACTCGGTCAGCGCCTTCGCCCGCCTTGATGAGATGGGTGTAGAACCCTTTCTTGTCAGCGCTTCCCTACTCGGGGTAGTCTCCCAGCGGCTGGTGCGACAATTATGCAGCGATTGCCGTATTCCACACCATCCTGGCGAAAACGAGCTGGCCCACTTCGGCCTAATCGGCGCCCACGACAGCACCCCCAGCTTCTTTCGCGCCTGCACGGTGGCCGCTGGATCCGAGGGGGCCTGCCCCCGTTGCAACGGCCGGGGCTACTCGGGCCGGGTGGGCGTGTACGAAGTGCTCACCATGACCGAGACCCTGGCCGCCGCTGTTTCCAGACGGGCCAGCACCAACGAACTGCGCCGACTCGCCATCGAAAGTGGCATGAAAACCCTGCTGGGGTACGGCCTCGAGCTGGTGAGGGTGGGATTGACCAGTCTCGAAGAGGTCGAACGCATGCTGCTCACCGATACGGGCCTGGAATCGGAACGCCAGGCCAGGGCCCTCAGCACCCTCACCTGCAAAGGTTGCGGAGCAGGCCTTCAAGACGAATGGTTGGAATGCCCCTATTGTCTCGAATCGCGGAGCTAGATCGATGAATGATGAGGTGATGATTGAAGATCTGATGGCCGACCTGGTCAAATCCGGTGGCAGTGATCTTCACCTGGCCGCAGGTCAACCACCCTATGGACGCTTCAACGGCAAGTTGTCTCCGATCCGCGACGAGTCTTTGACGGACGATGATTGCAGCCGGCTGATTTTCTCCCTACTTAGCAATTCCCAGCGCAAACATCTGTAGCAGAACTGGGATCTCGATTGTTCCTACGGACTCCGTGGTGTGGGGCGTTTCCGGATCAATGTTTACCGTCAACGAGGGACCTACGCGGCCTGTTTGCGGGCCCTGGGTAGCAACATCCCCAGCCTTACGGACCTAGGCTCCTCGCCGATTCTCGAGGAAGTGTGTCGCTCTCCCCGTGGACTGGTTTTGGTGACGGGACCGACTGGATCGGGGAAATCAACCACGCTCGCTTCGGTGCTTAATAATATCAACCAGACGAGATCAGAGCACATCATTACCATTGAAGACCCCATTGAATTCACCTATAAAAATGTCAAATCGATCATCCATCAACGTGAAGTCAACGAGGACACGCGTAGCTTTGGCAATGCCCTGCGTGCTGCCCTGCGGGAAGATCCCGACGTGATTCTGGTCGGTGAAATGCGCGATCTGGAAACCATTCAACTCGCCATCACCGCCGCCGAAACCGGTCACTTGGTCCTTGGCACCTTGCACACCAGTTCCGCCTCCCAGACCGTCGACCGGATGGTCGACGTTTTCCCCACGGGCCAACAAGCCCAAATTCGGGTGCAATTGAGTGGCAGTCTCTTGGCGGTGTTCAGTCAAACCCTTTGCAAGAACAGTTCGGTCATCAAGGGCTCCTTTGGACGTGTCATGGCCCAGGAGATCATGGTCAATACACCAGCCATCGCCAACTTGATCCGCGAAGCCAAGACAGCCCAGATCTATTCCCAGATCCAAACTGGCGCCAATCAAGGCATGCAAACCCTGGAGAGGGCTCTGGCGAACCTGGTACAGCAAGGCCGCATCAGCAAGGCCGAAGCCCTGGCCAAGTCTGGGCGATCCGATGAGCTGGAACGGCTGTTCCAGTTGGGTGACGGAATGGCTGTCCGCTAACCCTCCCACCAAATACCCCGCTTCCGCCCATGCCCACCTTTACGGCGACTTACAGCACCAAGTCTGGTCAGCAGCGCGAGCTCAAGCTGGAAGCGGAGAACCCGGCGGCCGCCCGCCGGGTTCTGCGGCGCCGGGGAGTGACTTACACCACCCTCAGTCGCTCTCGCAGCACCACCCCCGACGCGGAGAAACCACGGGACCCGGAGGGCTGGAGGCGCTGGCTGGAAAAAGGGGTCACCATCAACGACAAAGCGATTTTTGCCAATAAATTGGCGGCGATGGTTAATGCCGGAGTACCCATTCTTCGCAGTCTTGATATGATCCAACGCCAGCAGAAGCCGCCCCTATTTCGCAGGGCTCTCGGCAGCATGATTCAGGATGTGAACCAGGGCGAAAGCCTGGCTAAATCCATGCGGCACTGGCCACGGGTGTTTGACAATCTCACCATTGCCATGGTGGAAGCCGGTGAAGCTGGTGGCGTCCTGGATGAAACGCTACGTCGGCTGGCCCTACTACTAGAGCAGAACTCCAAACTTCAGAACCAGGTCAAAGGGGCCCTTGGCTACCCCGTTACGGTTTTTGTGGTGGCCATTCTTGTGTTTCTCGGTATGACGATGTTCCTGATTCCGAGCTTTGCCACCACGTTCAAGACCCTCAATGCGGCGACCTGATCCAGAAAACGGTGACCGCCCAGTTCTGCCGTACCTTGGCCTCCCTCTCCAAAGCCGGCGTACCTATTTTGATGGCTCTTGATCTTCTCTATGAAACTACAAGTAATAGTGTGATGAGTGATGCCATCAAAGCCAGCCGGCAGGATGTCAGCGAAGGGGTGCCGCTAAGTACCGCATTAAGCAGCAAAAACCTATTTCCTGAGCTGGCCATCAGCATGCTTGGGGTGGGTGAGGAAACCGGAAACATGGACGCCATGCTCTCCAAGGTGGCCGACTTTTATGAAGACGAAATCAGTACCACCGTAAAGTTGCTTACCTCCCTGATCGAGCCCGCCATGATCGTTTTGGTTGGCGGCATTGTGGCTTCAATTTTGGTGGCCATGTATCTCCCAATGTTCTCGGTATTCGAGAAGATTCGCTAGATCAATATTGACCATCAAGAGCGGCTAAAGCCTCACCCACCAACCAGCCACTCGTCCAGCAATGCTGGAAATTAAAGCCCCCTGTCACCCCATCCACATCCAGCACCTCGCCCGCAAAATAAAGCCCCTGCTGGGAGCGACTTTCCAAGGTGGTTGAGTGAAGTTCGGCCAAGGGCACACCGCCGGCAGTCACGAACTCTTCCCCGAAGGGGCCCCGTCCGACAACGGGATAGCGGCTGGCTCGCAGCGACTGGATCAACTGCCGTTGGATGGGGCCAGAAAGATCGGCCCAACGTTGCTCAAAGGCCACGCCATGCATCTCCAATAGAGAGCACCAGAGTCGCCGGCTCAGGGCGCTCCAGGGACGCCAGCTGCCCAGTTGCCGGCGGGCCTGCTGGCGGCGGGCCTCGCCGAAATACGCTTCCAGTTCAGCCTGGGAGAGCCCCCCGGTCCAATCCACCTCAAGGGTGGCTTGGTATCCCCATTGCCGCAGTCGACGGGCCGCGAAGGCGGTAAACCGCAAGGTGGCGGGGCCACTCAGCCCCCGGTGGGTAATGAGCACCGCACCCCGCTGCAGCGGTTCCCCAGCCCCCTGGCCGCGCGAGGGGGCTGGGTCTTGATCGCTGGGGGGGAAAAGCCGCAGGCCCACCGGATCCATGGCCACCCCTGCCAGATGGCGCAGCGAAGGCGCATCAAGGCTGAGGCTGAACAGCGACGGCACTGGCGGCACAATCGTGTGTCCAAGGGCGCGGGCCAGGCGATGGCCACTGGGATGGCTGCCGGTCGCGAGGACCAACCGATCCGCCATCACGACCCCCCCACCGCGCAGGCCGAGCCGAAAACCGCCATCTGAGGCCTCGGCCGTCTGCAGGGCCTGGGTTGACTGAACGTCAACTCCGGCGGCACTGGCCAGGCGCCGCAACGTGGCGACGACGGAGGAGGAACGATGGCTGGAAGGGAACAGCCGTCCATCGGCCTCTTCCACCAGCGTCAGCCCCCGGGCGGCGAACCAGGCCACGGTGTCTGCCGCGGCGAAGCGGGAAAAGGGACCCAGCAGGGCCTTGCCGCCCCGGGGATAGTGGCCCACCAGCACCCGGGATTCCCAACAGGCATGGGTGACGTTGCAACGGCCGCCACCGCTGATCAATACTTTGTGCAGGGGCTCGGCGGTGGCCTCCAGGATCAGCACCCCCTTGACCCCGGCCTCGGCGGCCGTGATCGCCGCCATGAATCCGGCCGGACCGCCACCGGCCACGAGGACCGACGTCTGGTTAGGCAGCATGGGGACCATGGAACAGGCTTACCGGTTCAGTGTGGCGCCGATGCTCGATTGCACAGATCGGCATTTCCGGGTGCTGATGCGCCAAATCAGCCGCCATGCCTTGCTTTACAGCGAAATGGTGGTGGCCAGGGCCATCCATCACATTCTTGAGGATGCCCGTGCCGATGGCAACGAACGGCAGCGGCGCCTGGAACGGCTGCTGGGCTGTGATCCGATCGAGCGGCCCCTATCCCTGCAGCTGGGAGGGGACGACCCAAGCATTCTGGCCCAAACGGCCGCCCTGGCAGCCGAGTGGGGCTACGACGAGGTCAACCTGAACGTGGGTTGTCCCAGTGCCAAGGTGGTTCAAGGGCGGTTCGGGGCCTGCCTGATGGCCGAACCCGAACGGGTGGCCGATTGCGTAGCGGCCATGGTCCAGGCCAGCGGCCTACCCGTCACGGTGAAACATCGCATCGGCATCGACGCCCGTGATTCCTTCGCCGAGCTGGTCCATTTTGTGGACACGGTGGCCAGCGGCGGCGCCAGCCGCTTCAGCGTCCATGCCCGCAAGGCCTGGCTCAAGGGGCTGGACCCCCACCAGAACCGAACCGTGCCCCCCCTGCGCTGGGACCTGGTGCAGCAGCTCAAACAAGCCAGGCCAGGCCTGCTGATCGAGCTCAATGGGGGCCTTGAAACCCTGGAAGCTTGCGAGTCGGTGCTGACCGGGACCCGGTGCTCCGAACCCGACGATGGATCCGTGGCCATGGACGGGGTGATGGTGGGTCGAGCCGCCTACGGCCATCCGCTGCGGTGGAAGGCGGTGGACCGGGTCCTGTTCGGCCAGACCGGAACGGAAGTCAGTGCCGCATCGGTCCTGAGGGGCCTGGTGCCCCATGCCGAAACATGGTGCTCAAGGGGAGGACGCCTGTGGCCCATCGCCCGCCACTTGGTGCACCTAGTCCAGGGGGTGGGAGGAGCGCGCCACTGGCGAAACTCCATCACCCAGGAGGCCTGCCGGCGGGATGCCGGACCCGAAGTGTTGATCGCGGCCGCCCAACAACTGGAAGATCGGGGGCTCTAGGACTGCAAGCTCAGACTTCGGCACCGGGATATTCAACGTCGCCGCCGCCGCTGCGGCGACGGCGGGCACGCCCGGCATCGAAGCTGTCTCCACCGCCATGGCTGCGGTCCTCCCAGCCACGGGCGCCGGAACCACGCTCAACCCCGGCGTCACCGCCACGGCCATAACCGCCGCCTCCGTATCCACCACCACCACCACCGCCGTAGCCGCCGCCCCCACCGCCATAGCCACCACGGCGGGCACCGCCCCCACCGCCGCCGACGGGCCGGGGTTCAGCTTTGTTGATGCGCAGAGGACGTCCCATCAACTCGGCTCCTTGAAGAGCCTCAATGGCACGGTTCTCGCCCTCGGGATCGGCCATTTCAACAAACGCGAAGCCCCGCTTGCGTCCAGTTTCCCGCTCGAGGGGAAGGGAACAGGTCACGACCTCGCCGAAGGGGGCGAAAAGTTCAGAGACGTCCTCCTGCTCAGCGCGGAAGGGAAGATTGCCTACGAAAATGCTCACGGAAGAACCAGAGGGGACCAACGCGGAAAATCGAAGTGGCGCTAGGGCCAACAACCCACCCACGTTAATCCTCCGAACAGGATGGCTTCCTCTCCTTGTTGGAATCAGCAGAACCTGCGCCTAGCTTGCGGTCTCTCCGGCCAGGCGACGGCGCCAGAGGTCCAGCTGGCCTCGCACCAAGGCAAAACCGGTGCCCCCCTCACTGCAACGGGCCGCCACCACCCGCCTGGGTTCGAGGGTGGCATGGATGTCGTCCTCAAAAGCCGGATGGAGGGCCTGCCAGCGCTCTAAGGGAAGGTCCCGCAGCAGGACTCCCTCTGCCAGGCAGGTCTTCACCAGGCCACCCACCAGCTGATAGGCCTGCCGAAAAGGCACCCCGCGGGCGGCGAGGTAATCCGCCACATCCGTGGCATTGGAGAAATCGGCTGCCACCGCCGCCGCCAGCCGCGCCGGCCGGAACTCCAAGCCCTCCTCCATCAGGATCGCCATCGCCTCCAGGCTGGCCAGGGTGGTGCTGACGCCATCGAAAAGCGCCTCCTTATCTTCCTGAAAATCCTTGTTGTAGGCCAGGGGCAGACCCTTGATCATGGTCAGCAACCCCATCAGGTGGCCGAAGACCCGGCCGCTCTTACCCCGCACCAGTTCGGGCACATCGGGATTTTTTTTCTGGGGCATCAGACTGCTCCCGGTGGCGCAGCGATCGGTGAGGCTGACAAAGCCGAACTCCTCGCTGGCCCAAAGTATCACCTCCTCACTGAGGCGGCTGAGGTGCACCATCACCAAGCTGGCGGCGGCCATGAATTCCACCGCGAAATCCCGATCGCTGACGGCATCGAGACTATTGGCGTAGATCGCCTCAAAACCCAACTCGGCCGCGGTGGCGCGGCGATCAATCGGCACCGGCGTACCGGCCAGGGCGGCGGCCCCCAAGGGACAGAGATTGATGCGACGGCGACCATCCGCCAACCTTTGGCGGTCCCGTTCGACCATCTCCACGTAGGCGAGCAAGTGGTGGGCCAGGCAGACGGGCTGGGCGCGCTGCAGGTGCGTGTAACCGGGAATGAGGGTGTCCGCATGGGCCTCGGCCTGGGCCAGCAAGGCACGCTGCAGGCGCACCAGGGCCTGGTCCACGTCGTCACTGCGGCGCCGCAACCAGAGACGCACATCGGTGCCAACCTGATCATTGCGGCTGCGGCCCGTATGCAGCTTCTTACCGAGGTCCCCCAGAAGGTCGATCAGGCGCCGTTCCACGGCGAAGTGGACGTCCTCGACCTCCAGGCCGGGTCGAAAGTCTCCAGCGGCCGCCTCGGCCCGGATGGCCTCCAGGCCCTGGATGAGGCGGCTGGCCTCCTCCGAGGTGATCAC